>NZ_JBFBBD010000057.1:0-46825 GCF_040689515.1 Streptomyces sp. NPDC051173 | reverse complement strand
ACCCGATGGCCCAGGAGCTCTCGCGCGAACTCGACGCCATACGCGCGGTGCTCGACGCCGGGCCGCCGGATCCGGGAACGGCTGCGGCGAGCGGTGTCCGGGTGCCATCCGGGGCACTCGACGGCGCCCCCGCGCAGACCCACCGCGCCCGGCTGGACCGGGCTCAGGGTGAGGTGCTCGCGGCGCTCACCGCCGGGGCGCCCGCGCCGGGGCGTTTCGACCCGGAGCGGCTGGCCACCGCGTCCCGCGCCCTCGCCGCCAAGCGTTACGAGGTGGCCTCCCGGATCGCCCCGGAGGTGACCGAGGGCGCGCGGCAGGACTTCATCGACTGGGCCAGGACCAACCCGCTGCGGGACGGGGCCCGTTCGGACGTGGCCGGCTTCGCCCGGCACCTCCTGGCCCGCGGCGGCCTCCCCGCGGCCCGCCGCCGCGCACTGCGGCGCCGGCTCCGGCAGCTCGCCCCCCGGCGCCCGTCGCGCGGCATACCCGGCGTCCCCCGCATCTTCGGAAGGAAGGTCACTTCATGAGCATCGCATACCTGTGCCTGGCGGCCTTCTGGCTGGTGACGGCCGCCTGGGCGGCCTATGGCACCGCGGCCCGCGCCAAGGCCGTACGCGCCCAGGCCGGCACGACCGAGCCGGTCCCGCTGGAGAAAGAGACCGGCCCGGCCCCGCTGCACATACTGGAACTGGCCTGGATGCACGGTGGCCCCGGCCGGGTCGTCGACACCGCGGTGGCCGCCATGCACCGGGACGGAACACTGCGGATCACCCGCAAGGGCAAGGTCCACCTGCCGCACGGCAGCTGGGCGCGTACCGACGTGGAGAACGCGGTCCGGCGCGCGCACGCCGAAGCGGGGCGCGGCACCTCGCCCTCGATGACCGCACTGCGCGCACGGGCCACGGCCCGGCCGGAGGTGCTCGCCATCGGCGACGACCTGGCCAGGCGCGGCCTGTCCTACACCCGTCGGCAGCGCAAGCGCTTCCTCTTCGGCCGACGTGTGCTCTGGCTGCTGCGGTGGCTGCCGCTGCCCTGGATCGTCCTGTTCGGCATAGACCACTACCTCCTCAAGGTCGGCAACCTGCTCTTCGCCGTGCTGCTGGCCCTGTCCGCCTACGCCGCCCACCGGGTCCGGGCGCGCGTCCTGCCCCCGCCCGGCGCCCTCACCCCCGGCGCGCAGGAGCTCGAGCGGCGGACGAGGCAGGAGGCCGCACCCACCGCACCCACGACGCCCACCACACCCACCACGACCCCTGTCACCGCGGGCGTCGGCGCGAGCGTGGCCGCCGGCCTCGGGCTGTCGGCGCTGGTCGCCCTGGCCCTGGACGGCGCGGAGAGCGTGGCGGACGAAGAGCTGCGGGAGCAGCTGGCCGCGACGGCCGAGGGCAGCACCACAGGCTCCGCCCTCGCCGACTTCTTCACCGGCGGCTGGGGCGGCGACGCAAGCAGCGGCACCAGCTGGAGCTGCGGGAGCTCCGGTGACAGCAGCTCCAGCGACAGCAACTCCGGTGACAGCGGCGGCTGTTCGAGCGGAAGCAGCTGCGGGAGCAGTTGTGGCAGCAGTTGCGGAAGCAGCTGTGGCGGTAGCAGCGACTAGCCTGGCTCCGCCGGGTACCGCGCAGCCGTCGAGGTCGCGCGCGGGAGTGCCCCCGGCCTCGCGACCCGCTGTGTGATCCACATCATGGGAACCCGCACTCCCCACCGGACATATCCAGATGTGATGTCACTACACACCCGCATCAGGGACGGCGACCCGGACTCCTTCCGCCATCTCTTCCGCGCGCACGCCCAACTCGTCCACCGCTACGCCCTCCGCGCCACCGGCGACTGGGCCACGGCCGAGGACGTCGTCTCGCTCACGTTCCTGGAGGCCTGGCGCCTGCGCGCCAGGCTCCCCGAGGAACCGGACGGCGCGAGGGCCTGGCTGATGGGCATCGCGGTGAACGTCCAGCGCAACACCAGCCGCGCCGCCCGCCGCCACGAGAAGGCCCTGGGCCGCATGCCCGCCAAGGAAGCCATGCCGGACATCGCCGGCGAAGTGGTGGACAGGATGGCGGCCGCCGAGCAACTCACCGCCGCGAAGAACGCCCTGGGCAAGCTGCGGCGGCCGGAGCGCGAAGTCGTCACCCTCTGCGTCTGGTCCGGCCTGAGCTACGTGGAAGCGGCCCAGGCCCTGGGCGTGGCTGTCGGCACCGTACGGTCGCGGCTGTCCCGGGCCCGCGAACGTCTGCGCGAGTTCGCCGAGCGTGAGCTCCGGCAGCACGCGGACGAGGCGGCGACCCGCCAGTCCGAGCGCCTCCACCTTCACCTGACCCGGCCCGACGAGAAGTGGAACCGATGATGCGCACCTCCCGGCGGCCTCAGAAGCCGCTCGACCTCGGCGACTTCGACCTCCTGCTCCCGCGGCAGGTCGAGACGTCCTTGCCGGAAGCCCGGCAGAACTTGCTGGAAGAGGCCCTGTGGGCCGAGGCGCACCGGACGGCTCCGAGCGCGCCGCGCTCCCGGTCGCGCCGTACGGTCTGGATCGCACTCCCGGTCGCCGCGGCCGTGATCGGGGGCGCCGTGATCGTCGCCCCGGACGGCTCGGGCGCCCCGAGTACGGACACCCGTCCGCCGAAGGCCGGAGTGACGCTGGAGTCCGGCACCGCCAAAGGGCTGTCGTCGGCCGTCGACCGCATCTCGCTCGCGGCGGCACGGCTGCCGGCCCTGGAGCCCCGGCAGGACCAGTACATCTACGTGGAGAGCAAGGTGACGGGAGGTTGGGTCGACAGGGCGGGCGGCAAGGAGAAGCTCGTGGTGAGCCCGCTGCACTCCCGCCAGGTCTGGCACTCGCCCGACGGCCTCAGGAATTTCGTCTACGAGCCGGGCCACAAGTTCATGGACAAGAACGGCGAGGACCTCGACCTCGACCACGCCGGTGAAGTCGCCGACCGGGGTTCCTACAACAGCGTCAAGGCGCTTCCCACCGATCCCGACGCCCTTCTCGCGCGCTTCTACGGGTCGGGCAGGATGGGCGACCCCCAGGCCGACTGGACGGCCTTCGGCGAGGTGGGCCAACTGCTGGAGGAGCAGATCGCGGCGCCGCGGATCAGCGCCGCACTGTTCAAGGCGGCCGCCAGGATCCCCGGCGTCGCTCTCGTGGACAGGGCCACCGACGCGACCGGCCGGGCCGGCATCGCCATTACGCACACGGGTCCCGACAGCCGCCAGGAGTGGATCTTCGACAGGAACACGTACCAGTACCTCGGCCAGCGCGAGGTACTGGTCAAGCCGTACCGGGGCCTCGAACCGGGCGCCATCACCTATGAGACCGTGGTCGTCAAGCGGGCCGTGGTCGACGCGAAGAAGGAACTTCCCGACGGCAGGACACTCTGATCCGCCGGCCGGACGGAATCGTCCGAGGCTGTCACCGGGTGCCTCCTGAAGCGGTGTGCACCTGCCCGGTCAGCGTGGAGCCACCCGGCTTGAGTGCGTGCCTGTGCGGCTGAAGTGGTCGTCGATCAAGGCGAAGGTGGCTTCGGGCTGTTCGATCTGCGGAAGGTGGCCCGCCTCGGGAATGACGGCGAACCGGCCGTCCCCGAAGGCCGCCGCGTACGCCGCCCCGTAAGCGGGGGTGACGATGCGGTCGCTCTCTCCCCACAGCAGGAGGGCGGGTTGCCGGACGCGTCCGAGTCGGCGCCGCAGTTTGGGATCGTGCATGTAGGGGTCGCAAGTGAGGGCACGCATGGTGGTCATGTTGGCCTGAAGTGTGGCGCGTTCGTCCGGGCTCAGAGCGGCGGGGTCGCGGTAGTAGCGGTCCGGGTCGTGCCAGGTGTGTTCCGCCGCGCCACGGGGATCGAGCGCGAAGTAGTCCGTGATCGGTTCGGCTTCGACGTGCACCCCGACCGCGTTGATCAGGACAAGGCCGGTGATGATGCCCGCCGTGTCGCGCACCGCCATCTCAGCCGCCGTCCACCCGCCGAGGGAGGAGCCGATGACCAGCACGTCCGTCAATCGGCGGTCGTGGAGGTGGTGCAGGTAGGCGAGTGCCAGGTCGTCGATGCCGGTCAGCCACGCGGGGCGGGGTGTACCGTCCCAGCCCGGGTGGACGGGGGTGAGGGTGTGCGCGGTGCGGGAGAGGTGCTCGGCGAGGCCGGCGACGGTGGCGCGGCCCCCGCCGCCGTGGAGGATCAGGACCGGTCGGCCGGTCCCGGCCTCGGACAAGGTGAGCGGCAGGTCGTCGTAGACGGTCGCTGTGCGGTCTGCTGACATGACCCGCAGAGTAACCCGCTGTGGGGACCGTGGGGACCCCTCGCCCAAGTGGGACGCCCTGCGCGCCATAAGCCGCTCGCCCGGCGCCTCTGTCCGGTGCCGACCTAGCTGCCCTGCTCGGCCTGCTTCAACACCTCACCGTAGAAGGCGACTTCAAGTAGACACCGGCGTCGGTGCCGCCCGCACTGGGGCCTGCCGTACCCCACCCCGGTGGCCGGCCCCATTCCTGAGCACCAGCAGCCGCCCGTACGGTCAACACATGGAATCTCATTGGGAATCGAGCGGCGGAAGTGACGATGTTCGGCGAGGGCGGGCGACCCGCAGGGGCGTGCTGCGAGGGCTCGGGCTGGCCACGGGAGGCATGGTCCTCAGTACGGGCACGGCCACTGCCGCCGTTCCCGGGTGGGGCCGGGCCGGGCCATGTACATATGTACTCGTCCATGGCACGCACAGCGCGGGAGCGTACTGGCTGCCCGTCGCGCAGGAGCTGACCCTGCGCGGTCACCGTGTCGTCGCCGTGGACCTGCCCCTGCACGGCTCGCAGGCATTCGTGCCGGAGTCGTACCAGAGGCAGGACCTCGCCGCCATGGCCGTCGAACCCTCGCCGGTCGCGGCACTGAGCCTGGACGACTACGAGGAGCACGTCACGCGTGTCGTGCGCCGGGCGGCCGCGCACGGTCCCGTCGTCCTGGTCGGCCACAGCCTCGGCGGTGCCACGGTCAGCCGCGTGGGCGACGCCGTACCGGAACTGCTCCATCACATCTGCTACATGGCGGCCTTCTGCCCCAGCCCCGCGCTGCCGACCCCCGACGCCTGCACCGCGGCCCCGGAGAACGCGGACGCGCTCATCCCGCTCGCCCAGATCATCGGGAACCCCGACCGGCTCGGCGTCATGCGGCTCAATCCCCGTACGGGAGACCCGGGAGACCTCAAGGCGCTGCGGGAGATGATGTGCGCCGACTATCCGGACAACGCGTTCCGGCAGCGCCTGGGCAGTATGCAGACGGACGAGTCGACCACGGCCTACGCGGGCCGGGCCGTGGGGCGGACCGAGACCTGGGGACGCCTGCCGCGCACCTATCTCCGCTTCGGGAAGGACCGCACGATCGCCACGAAGCTCCAGGACCGGATGATCGCGGAGGCGGACGCCCGCACACCGCGCAACCCCTTCCGGGTCCACGGCTTCCCGACCGCACCCCACATCGGCCCGCTCGACCCCGCGCCGGTGGCGGACGCGTTGGCGACGCTCGCCCCGTAGGCCGTGTTCCGGCCGATGGCGAGTCCTTCCTCTACGGCCGCCACCACTGCCCCGGCGCCCACCTGGTGCGCAACCAGTCCGCCACCGCCTTCCGCGTCCTGCTCGACCGCCTCCCGGACATCCGCCTCGCAGTACCGGCGGACGAGGTGCCCTGGCATCCCAACCGCATGGCGATCATGCCGGCGGGCATCCCGGTGACGTGGTGACGTCTGTGCCACGCGCGGCCGCGAACGGGATTGTCCACATTGTTTGTCGTGCGTGAGCTGCGCTTTCGGACAATGCGCGACCGCTCGAGGATGAGGGACGTCCCTGGGCGCTCTGCCGGAGCAGCGAGCAGTCGGGCCGCTGGAACGGGGGACAGAGCTCCCACAAGCCCATCCGGAACGGAGATAATGGTGATGCGCAAGTTTTCGCTGGGTGCCACGGCGGTCGTCCGCGACGAGCGGATGTCCATATCGTGGATCCCTGTGTTCTATTACAGGCACGTCTGACACTCGCAGCACCACCGCGAGTTCAGCGGGGCCGGCCGCCCGAGGAGGCGCCGGCCCCGGCACCACTCCTCCGCCTTCCGCCCGGGCCGCCGCCCGGCTGCCCTTCCGCTCTCCTGGAGTGCGCATGCGTCTTCGCCGGTCACGCGGCCTGGCCTGCTATTGGCACGAGGGCGCATTCGTCGCCCACCCCTATCCCCACGGGACTCCTACCGCGCTGCATCCCGTGGCGGCGGAGATCCTCAGCGCGTTCGAGGACTTCACCGAACCCGACGACGCGGCCAAGGCACTGGATCACCTCGCACCCGAGGACGTGGCAGACGCGGTGGCGCAGTTGACCGAGGCCGGCCTGCTGCTGGCCGAGGACGGCCCCGAGGCCGAGCGGGACGAACGCAGCGCCAGGCACTGGGGGCCCTGGGCGCCCGAGGCACCGTTCTTCCACTACGCCACCCAGGATGTGCCGTACGCCCCACTGACGGCCGCACCCGAGAACGTGACCGCGGAGCGGCAGCAGGACGAAGACCTGCCTCCCATGTTCACGCGCCACGCGTCGGCCGACCGGCTGCTCCTGCCCCGCGTGCCCGCCGACCTCCGTGCCCCCTACGACCAGGTGCTCTACGCCCGGCGCACGCACCGCGACTTCACGAGCCGACCGGTCCCGCAGGACACGCTGGCCGCCCTCCTCGCCACCACCTTCGGCCCGGTCGACTACATCGACTCCGGGCGCAGCGCCTTGCTGCGCAGGACCAGCCCGGCGGGCGGCGCCCGCCAGGAGATCGACGCCTATGTCGGCATCTTGAACGTCACCGGCGTCGACCCGGGGATGTACCACTACAACAGCCTGGAACACTCCCTGGAACTCGTCTCCCCCGGACTGACTCCCGAGGAGACGGTCTCTCTGTGCGGCGACCAGGAATGGGCGGGACAGGCTGCCTTCATCGTGGTCCTGGCCGCTGTGTTCGAGCGCACGGGCGTCAAATACCGTACGCCCCGGGCCTACCGCGTCACCCTGCTCAACGCGGGGCACCTCGGGCAGACTTTCGCCCTCACCGCCACCGCCCTGGGGCTGGGACCCGCTCAGACCGGCGCCTTCGCCGACACCCCCGTCGCGGCGCGCTGCGGCCTCGACAACATCGCGCACACCCCGCTGTACGTCCTCCTGGCGGGCCACCCCCACCCGGAGCCCCGGGAAGCACCGCCGGCGGCGACCCTGGAGACGTTCCGCCGTACGCGGTTGACCCCCGCCGGAGGCGCGGCCGCGGTGAGGCCGCTGGGTGTCAGCCTCGCAGCCGGTCCGCCAGGGCCAGGAGCAGATAGAGGTTGGGCACCTCGGGGACGCCGACGCCTTTCAGGAGGCTGCGGCTCCGGGCATCGCGGAACCACACCAAGGCGTTCGAGACGCTGACCTCACCGATCTCCGCCCAGGCGGCGGTCTTCCCTTTGAACGACACGCCGTTCCGGTCGACCGAGATGCGGCCGAAGGCCAGTGTCTCGCCCCTTGCCACCCGTTCGAGGGCGATCGATCCCTGCGTGCGCAGCACGCCGTTCTGGGTCTCCGGTCCCCACGAACGCTCGAACAGGATCCAGGGACCGCGCGTGTGCGAGGTCACGCCCGCGGCCTTGAGCTTGCCCTCGAACAGCCCGTGGGTGCCGCGCCCGACCGTCAGCGCCGCGCCGCCCGGGCCGATCAGGGTGTACGCCGCGTCCCGGACCGCGCCGTTGAGCGTGCTCAGGTTCTGCAGGACGCTGGTCGACTCCCAGCGGTACACCCACTCACCGCCGCTCTCGGGATCGGTGACGATGAGCCCTTCCTCGTACAGATGGAGCCGCGCCTCACCCCAGGTCTTCCGGAAGCGGCCCGTCCTGTTCGCGGCCACCATCCGCCAGCGCCCCAACCGCTCCCGCTCCGCCAGCGCGACCACGCGGCCGTCGGGCCCGGGTATCTGCTCCTCCATGAATACCCCCGATATCAGATGTCAGTTCGCACAATCTAGACCATCTGATCTCCCGGGAGCCGCGCCCGCGAGCGTCAAGGACCGTGAAGGCCGCACCCGTACCTACACCGCGGGCGTCGGCGACCTGACCACCGGATCGAAGGTGCCGGCCGACGGTCAGGTGCGGATCGGCAGCAACACCAAGACGTTCACCGCCGTGGTCGTGCTCCAACTGCTGGCCGGCCTGATCGTCCAGAAGGTCACGGGCAGACCCCTCGCCCAGGAGATCGACCGGCGCATCATCGAACCCGTCGGGCTGCGCCACACCTACTTCCCCGCCCCCGGTGACGTGACCATCCGGGAGCCCCATCCCAAGGGCTACTACCAGGATTCGGCGGGCGCGCCTCTGCGCGACGGCACGGAGCTGGACCCCTCCTGGGGCTGGGCCGCAGGCCAGATGATCTCCACGAACTCCGACCTCGACCGGTTCTACACCGCGCTGCTGGGCGGCCGCCTCCTCCCGGCGGCCCAGCTCGCCCAGATGCGCACCACCGTCCCCGCCGGCTACCCCTTCGCCTCCGGCGTCCGCTACGGCCTGGGGCTCACGAGCACGCCGCTGTCGTGCGGCGGCGTCTACTGGGGCCACGGCGGCAGCACCACGGGATACGAGACCCGGGGCGGCGCCACCGAGGACGGCCGCGCCGCCGGCGTCGCGGTGACCGTGCAGCCGGACCAGGCGACCAAGGACCGTGTCGAGCGCGTCGTGGACACGGCCCTGTGCCGTAAATGACGTACGCCCTCCTGCCGAAGCAGGCACCATCAGGGGGCAGTACCCCCTTGTGACAGTCAGTGGCCGTGAGCACGTCGCGCGGCCGCTGCCCCTCGCCCGCACCAGGCTCGGAGGACTCGCAGTGCCGTACGCCATGACCCCGGACGGGGTCCGCATCGCCTATCAGCTCCAAGGCGGCGGAGCCCCGCTCGTCCTGCTCGCCGGCCAGGCGAACAGCCACCGGTGGTGGGACGGGATACGGGAGGATTTCCACGGCGCCCGGAGCACCATCACCATCGACTACCGCGGCACCGGGGACAGCGACGCCCCCGAGACGCCTTCGTCCACCGAGCAGTTCGCGCGGGACGTGACCGCCGTGCTGGACGACCTCGGCATCGATCGCGCGGACGTCTACGGCACGTCCATGGGCGGACGCGTGGCCCAGTGCCTGGCCGTTCATCACCCACAGCGCGTCCGTTCGCTGGTCCTCGGCTGCACCTCGCCCGGTGGGCCCAACAGCGTCGAGCGCAGCGACGACGTCCGCCGCTCACTGGCCGGTACGGACCCCGCCGCGGTGAAGCAGGCGCTCCTCCGACTGATGTACACACCGGAATGGCTGGCGACACACCCCGGCCCGTACCGCACCCTGGGCGACCCCACCATGTCGGCCCGCGCCCGGCGGCAGCATCTGGTCGCGAGCGACCGGCACGACGTATGGGACGAACTGCCGGGCATCGAGGCCCCCACGCTCGTGCTGCACGGCGGTGCCGACCTCCTCAACCCCACCGCGAACGCCCACCTGCTCGCGAACCGCATCCCGGGGGCCTCGATGGTGATCATCCCTGAGGCGAGGCACGCCTACTTCGAGGAATTCCGCTCCACCGCCGCACCGCTCGTCCTCGACTTCCTCAGTCGTGACGCATCCCGTGGCCCGTCCTATACCAGATCGAAGGGGGCCGGAGCGCGGCCCTTCCAGATCCGGTGGGAGGCGTGTTCGGGGTAGGGAAGCGTCTTCGAGTCGGCGTCCAGGACGCGGGTGAGCTGCCGGCCTGGGTGGTACGCGGCCCATCCGGGGTCGCCGGTGGTGACGAAACCGGTCCACGCCCGCTGGAGTTCCTGCGACACGGCCATGGCCTCGGGGGCAGGCTGGTCGCCGAGGAGTTGGCGGCCGGTGGGGCTGTCCGGCGTGCCGAACGCCAGGGGGATGTCGAGGCTGTGGCAGGCACCCAGAACTCCTCCCGCGGCCGGCGAGGCCAGTCGCAGCTCGAAGAGGAACGAGGTGCCGCCGGCCGCGGCGTTCGCCTCGGCCAACAGCGTGGAGGGCATCCGGAAGAGGGCGTCGGAGTACACCGTCTCCAGCAGTTCCTCCGGGGTGGCGTGCGGGTGGGCCGCACGGTAGGCGTCCGCACCGTCCGGTGCCGGGGCGAACAGCTCCAGGGCGGTACGCGCGTCCTGCTCGGTGAACGTGCCCCGCTTTCCGAACATGACGCTGAACAGCCGGAATTCATCGCGGGTATGGCCGGCGAGAAGTTCGATGCCGCTCGCGCGGCCGCCGGCCAGCGCGGACCAGGGCGTTTCGGCGAGGACTTCGCCGTCGACCACGGGGCAGATGGCGACACCCGTCCCGGAGAGCCGTCCCCAGCCCTCGTGGTATCCGTGGAGGTCGGCACTGAGGGCGGTGACCTCTTCGGCCAGGCGCCAGGGATCGATGCCGGCCAGGACCGCGGCGGTGGGCACCGTGCCGAGCCGGTCCGCGAGCTCGACGGCGACCTGCTGTGCCAGTGCGCGAGTGCAGTGCAGGCCCGGTACGGAGTGGGTGATGGCCCGCCGGAACAGGCCGCGCGCCGGCTTCATCGTCATCAGGGCGGCGACCGACCCCGCCCCGGAGGACTGTCCGGCCACCGTGACCTGGCCGGGGTCGCCTCCGAAGGAGGCGATGTTCCGCCGAATCCAGTGCAACGCCGCGATCTGGTCGAGGAATCCGCGGTTCGGCGGGGCACCCTCCAGGAGCGCGAAACCCTCGGCGCCCACCCGGTAGTTGACGCTCACCACGACGAGCCCCGCCCCGGCAAGCGCCGCCGGGTCGAGCATCGGGTCACTTGTGTCCGCCGCCATGTAGCCGCCACCGGGTATCCACACCAGCACCGGCAGCCCCGCGGCTCCAGGGTCCGGGGTGCAGACGTTGAGCGTCAGCCAGTCCGTGTCGTCCGGCGAACTCGCGTGAACCGGCCCGGACCGCGGCACCACCGGCCCGAACTCCGCCGCCTGCCGCGTCCCTTCCCAGGACCGGGCTGGGGCGGGTGCCGCGAAACGGAGCTTCCCCACCGGTGGCTCCGCATAGGGGATGCCGCGGAACACCGCGTGCCCCCGCCGCCAGCGGCCCTCCACCACACCCTCCGCGATACGCACCGTCGGCTGTTCAGGCATGTCGCCTCCTTCCTCCACAGGCTTCAGGGTTTTAGGTCAGGCGTATTATTTCAGTCAGCTGTATTATGCCAACGGTTTGAGAACGAGGCCCATGGAGTAGCCGACGATGCCGAAACAGGTGGATCACCGCGAACGCCGCGAAACGATCGCCCGAGCTCTGTGGCGGGTGGCGGAGCAGCGCGGCGTGGCGCATCTGACCATGCGTGAGGTGGCACAGGAGGCGGGCATCTCCCTCGGGCAGCTTCAGCACTACCTCAGCTCACGGGAGGCGATGCTCTCCTTCGCCATGGACTTCGCGTCCGAGCAGGCCTCGTTGCGCGTCAGCCAGGGCCTCGTGGAGCTCGGCGACCAGCCGCACCCCCGTGACGTACTCCGAGTGATGCTCACGGAAATGCTTCCCCTGCATGCCGACGCCCGCGCGACCAGCCGGATGAGCGCCGCCTTCGCCCTGGAGGCGTTGCACAACGAAGGCTTTCACGCCCGGGCGCGCGACGGGATGGTCCAAGGGCGCGCCATGGTCGAGCAGTTGGTCCGCCAGGCGATCACCGACGGGCAGATCGCCCCCGACCGCGACCCGGCGGTCGAGACCAATCTGCTGCTCGCCCTCACCGGCTTCACCACCCTCATCGAACTGGGCGTGATCGAGCCCCGGGACGTGCTCACTGCTGTCGATCGCCACCTGGACGGACTGTTCGGCGCGGACGATCGGCACGCGGGAGGCGGGAGGCGGAATGCGGCCGGTGACGAGCGTTCGCGTCCCGGCACGGTGTAGCCTGCCCGCTCGGCAGGTTGCGGAACACTTCAGCCCGTGCACACCTTCGGCACCGTCTCCTTCACCCCGAGCAGCCCGTAGTAGTTGGCCCCGAGGGCGATGTCGCGGAACGCCTCGTCGCTCAGCGCCTTGTTGATGCGGCTGGTGACCTCGAGCTCCTGCTCATAGACGTGATAGTCCTTGTCCCGCGACGCCACGAAGTCGGTCCCGGGGATGGCCCTGGTGGGATAGCGGTCGAAGAACGCGGCGTACTTCTCCCTGACCCCCGGCTTGCTGAAGTAGCTGTCCTCCAGCACCCGCCAGCTGAGGTCCAGTGTGAGATTGGGGTACTTGTCGAGCAGCCGCTTCATGATCCCGATATGCCGGTCGGGGTCCATCGTGGTCAGCTCCTTCGACAGCCCCATGTGCGCCCACACGATCTTGTTCTGCGGATAGAGCCTGAGCGTCTCCTCCATCAGGTGCAGGTACTTCACCTGGTCCGCGTCACTGCCGAGATCCGAGTGGATGGTGATCGGCATTCCGCGGTCCCGCAGCACCTTCATCATCGGCGCCCAGTTCTTGATGTTCCCGGTCGTCGAGGGCTGATGGTGGTTGGGGAACAGCGCCTGACCGGGAAGCGCATGCTCGACATCGGTCCCGGCACGGGCCGCTGCCCCCGCTTACCTCACCTGCGGCCACCAAGCAGTCGTGGGCACGGTCGAATTCTCACCCACCCAGTACCTGCGTGCCACGGCCCGGTACGGCGATGCCCCCAGCCCACGCGCGGAGTTGCCCGGCCTGAGAAGAGGCCGGACGCCGAACAGGGTTGACACCATGAGGCGACCGGGGCGCGGAAGTGGTGCGCCCCGATGCGGGAGAGCCGCCGCAGGCGGACTCTTGGCCGGATGCCGCAGCGGTCGGCGATCGCGATCTGCCGTTCGGGGCCGGAGATTTCGTGGAGGCCAGTTGGGCAGGGTGTGGCTGACGATGTCGCCGGCGTGCACCGGCAGGCCGGGGGACGGCGGTCATGCCGGCCGCGCCGAGTCGGTGGGGAGCAGATAGTTGGGCCCGTCGACGTAGTGCTTGTTGATGTCCACGGCCCCCGAGCGGTCCTTGCTGAACAGCGTTCCGGCGGTGACCATCGCCTTGACCGGCAGCCGGGGCGCCTTGAGCACCCGGGCGCGAAGCACCGCGGCCGGTTCCGCGGGAAGCCGGTCGACGGCTTCGGTGAGCCGGTCCCGGAGGAGCCCCAGCCAGGTGTCCAACGGGCCCCGGCCGCGTTCGGCCAGTTCGAAGGCAAGGGCAGCCGCACACAGATGAACGGTCACGGTCGTGAACAGGTCGGCCAGCGGGCCGTCGTCGGTGACGAGGACCCGGGGGTCGGTGAAGCCCAGCAGATCTGCGGCTGCCGCCTCTCCGAGCCGTGCGGCAAGGCGCGCGGGGTGCACGCGTGGCCCGTCGTTGTCTTTGAGCAGCAGCCGCAACCGGGGGAGGCCGCCGTGGCCGTCGAGGACGATCGAGGTGTTCTGCTGGTGCGATTCCAGCGCGATGCCATAGGAGAAGAGGGTGGTGTGCCAGTCCAGCAGCAGCCGGAGATAGGCGTCGAGCAGCGCGACCACCGAGCCCCCGTAATGACATTCGGCGAGCACGTCGACGACGGGACGGCCGTCGGGGCAGGTGGCCAGCAGGGCGGCGACCGGCACCACATGGGCGTCCCCGAGCCCGGACGGGTAGCGGCGGACGAGCGCGGCGAGCAGTTCGTGGCCCGCGCCGAGGTGGGTGCGTTCATCGGTGAGCAGCACGGCGTCGGCGAAGCGGGGCTCGCGGGCCGCGATCTCCGCCACCAGCCGCTGCCCGCACTCGCCGTTGGGCAGGACACCCGGTTTGATGGTGCGCCGGTTGAGGAGTCCCAAGGTGGACGTCGCCAGGGGAAGTTTGATGTGGACACCGGGGTCGTCGACCACGGCGACGGTCCGCATGGACAGCGTGGGGACCACGGCCGGCCACGTCGTCTCGGCGAGCCGCGCGCTGCCGCCGAGACCGGCGGAGGTGACGGCCTCGGCGAGAGGGCCCTCGGCGGTGAGCGGGTGGACGGGCAGCGCCAGGTGCCCGTCGCCGGACCGGGCCAGGCCGAGGGAGGCGGGGGTCGGCCACCAGCGCGGCAGCCGGGCCCGCCGTCCGAGGGCCAGCGCGTCATGTGGCAGAACGAGCCAGCGCAGGCCGAATGCGGGCCGGAATTCCGGTGCGTATGCGAGGAGTTGACGCTCGTCGAGACCATTGCGCACCCGGCCGGTGGGGTAGACCGGATGGTCCCGGAAGGCGGCCAGCGCCTCGAATGCGAGGGAACCGCGCACCCCGGTCCACGTCTCCACGGGCCCGTGCTCCTCGGACAGTCGCGCGACCACGCGCGACCGCTCCCGCCACTGCAACCGGACCATGGCCACAGCCTGGTCGCATTCGGCACGGAAGGCGTCGAAACCCGGCAGATCCCGCTCGGCCACGGCCTCGCGCAGCCGGTCCAGTACGGCACCGAGGCCGGGGACCGGGCGAACCCGGATCTCGCACTGGAAGCCGTCGGGGCGTACGGGAACGGCCACCTCGGGAAGGACGAGCCAGTCGCCATCGGGCCGTCGCTCGACGACCGCCCCGGGGCGCAGGTCATACGGGTCTTCCCGCAGCAGGGCGCCGAGGGCCCGGGCGAGGACTTCGTCCTCCTCCGCCGTCACACGATCTCCCAGCGATGGGCGGCGAGGAACGCTGCCACGACACGTCCGATCCGGTCCTGGTCGGGTCCGGTGGCCCGCACGACGCCGAGGTGGTCGCGGTCGGAATGGTGAAGGGGGTGCTCCTCGCCGATCTCGCGCTGCGGCCGGTAGACCAGCCGCACCCCGTCCCGGTCCCACTCCACGGGCCCCGGTGCGGATGTGAGGGCTCCGGCGCGCTCGGCATGCACGGTCTCGATGCGGAGCAGCCGTCCCGTTCGCCGTGCGCCGAGGTCGGCCGGGAGCAGGTGACCGAGGTGGGTGCCGAGGACGTGCTCGAACAAGGGGATGCCGAGCGCCTCGGCGAGACCGAGGTCGGCCTGGTCGCCGGCAGAGCGGTAGTTGACTTCGATGACGCGGACCCGCTCGCCCTGGGCCACGAACTCGGTGTGGCAGGCGCCGAACCCGACACCGAGGGCCTCCAGCCGTGGGACGACCTGCTCCACGTGCGTCCGGGACGGCACGGGCAGCAGATCGGCGCGCCGCAGGACGAAGTGCGGCGGCACGACATCCACTTCGTGGAAGGAACCGAGGACGTGCAGGTCGTGTCCGTCGCCCAGGGTCTCCAGGGTGTGCAACGGCCCTGGCAGGTACTCCTCGACGACCAGAGGCAGGCCGGGCCGCCGGGACCGCACGTCCCGGCAGTGGCGGAGCAGCTCCGCCCGGTCCTCGACCAGCTCGGCGTCCTCACTGGCCACCCCTTCGCGGGGTTTGACCACACAAGGGAAGGGCGGCCGGACGTCCTCCTCGTCCCCGGGCCGGGTCAGCTCCGCGTTCCATACGGTCTCCAGGCCCGCCGCGGCGAGGGCCCGCCGCGTCTGTGCCTTGTTCTTGGTGAGCAGCGCGGCCCGCCAGCCCTTGCCCGGCAGGCCGAACCAGTCGGCGGCGAGCACCGCTTGCACCTGGAGGTGGTCGCTGTTGGTGAACACGGCCTCCGGCCGGCGGTCGAGCTCCGCGATGCGGGCGATCACCTCGCGGAAGTCGCGTACCTCGCAGGGGACGATGTCGATCCGGGGCCACGCGTCCCCGCCGCGCCCCTCGTAGGCCCGTCGGTGCGCTTCGGGTGCGTCGGTGAGCAGCGTGACGTCGAGCCCCAGCCGGGCGGCGGCGGGGAGGTAGCCCTCGGTGACGGAGTCGGTTGGGGGCAGCGCCAGCAAATACAGCACGAGGAAACTGTAGAACTGGCACCGGTCATGTCAATCTCTCTGCACAGACGGGCAGTTGGTCTGACGAATGCCGCGCCGCCCGGTCCGTTCGCCTGTAACCTCCGTCGCATCTCACCGTTAGGCGAACAGTATGAGGAGCAGATCATTCAGCTCCGGAACCCGCCTTTCAAGGAGACCCCATGTCCGTACGGTCCTGGTTCGGCACCGTGGTCCTCGCCGCCGCCACGGTCCTGTGCTGCACGCAAGCCGCCTCGGCCCACGGGGAACACGGCTCCCGCGAACCGCATATGACGCGCCTTTCCACCGAGAACGCGAACGCCAACCTCTTCCCGCCCTCCATCGGCGCGAGGGCCTTTCTGTACGACGCCGAGACCGGCAAGCCGCTCAGGGGTAAGCCTGTGGAGTTCACGACCCCCGACGGCAGCGAGATCTGCCGCGCCGTCACCGGCGCCGAGGGCGAAGCCGCGTGCATCGGGCCCCTCCGCCTGGGCACGGCGAGCGCCGGCACGCTGGCCAACGGCTACGTCGCCACCTCCCGAGGCGACGATCAGTACGGGGCGTCGCACGCGTTCGGCACAGTGGGCCTTCTGGTCCGCCCCTGAGACGCCTGCCCGCCCCCCGTCTGCCGGGAGGGAGCACGCCCTCGCCCGACGAGGGACCTACGACGCCCCCCACTTGCGGAATCAGCTGCGGGGCAAGACGTATGTCTGCTCCAATCTAGCCTGCGGTGACAACGACCGAGAGACCGGAAGGAGCCCGCTGATGGACACACCGGTTGCGGCCGTGTGGCCCTCCGCGTGGCAGGGCGCGACGCTGGAAGAACGGGACTGGCTGGTCCCGTTGCATCCTCCGCTGCTCGCCCGGGCGCCTGGGGGTGCCACTGACGACGCGCCCCCAGGCCGGGGTGGTGCCGATCCGGTGGCCCGGGCCGCGCAGTGCCTGACCCACGGTCCCGGGCTGGCGGTGGTGCGCGGCCTCGGCCTTGACGCGTTGACCGATGAGGAGTGCGTCGAGGCGTGCCGGCGTTTCATGGCGCCGCTGGGCGACATGCGCCCTGTGAATCCGGACCACCCGGGCGACAATCTGGTGACGGCCGCGGCCCCCGCCGCCCCCGCACGCTCGCACCGCCCCGAGAGAGAACTCGCCCTGCACACCGACCGGGCGAGATTCCCCGGACCTCCACGGCTGCTGGGCATGCTGTGCATCCGCCCGGCGCGCCACGGCGGCGAATCGGTGCTGGTGAGCGGCCACGCCGTACACAACGTACTGCTCAGGTCCCGACCGGATGTCCTGCCTGACCTCTACCAGGACTTCCACTTCGGCCATGGACCGGACTTCGAACGCATCTACCCTGTCTTCCGGCGCAGCGCCGGCCGCCTGCACGTGCAGTACAACCGGTACTGGATCACCCGCGGCCAGCAGGAGCACGGAATCCCGCTGTCCACCGCTCAGGTTGCCGCCCTGGACGCCTTCGACGAGGTCCTGGCGGACCCTCGCATGGCCTTGCGCGTGCGGCTTCGCCGCGGTGACCTGTTGCTGGTGGACAACATGGCCATCCTGCACGGCAGGACTTCATTCGCCGACCCGCCCCCACCGCACGCCGGCCGCTGCCTGGTGCGGGTGTGGGCCGACTGACCTGTTCTTCAACCTCCGCCAGCCCCTCCTGGGCCCCGACTGGAACCAGCCCGACCGCGCCCTGGAACTCCACCTCGCCCTGCGCCTGCACCTGCTCGGCAGCTGAGACCCCCTCGAACCGCCCGCAGCCGCCGGAGATACGGCCCGGCTCGACAGCGGGCCGGACGTCGGCCGATCCGCTCCGTCGGCTCGGCGACGCGTCCGGGCTCAGGAAGCGGTGCGCAGCATCGGCGGCTGAACGGGGGCGGGCAGGAGCCCGGCGAGGTGCCGGGCCACGGCGATGACGGTGCGGTCGGCGAGGTAGGGGCCGATGATCTGGATGCCCAACGGCAGGCCGTCGGCGGTCTTTCCGGCGGGTACGACCAAGGAGGGGAGCCGGACGTGGCTGGTGAGGTTCGCCCACGTGGTCTGGTCGAAGTAGGGGCGCCTGTCGCCGTCGACGGTGATGTGGCGCTGGGGAACCGGTACGGCGGTCTGATCGGGGACGGCCGCGGTGGGAGTGGCCGGGGTGATCAGGACGTCGTGGGTGGAGAAGTAGGTGGCCCACTTCGCGCGAAGGCTTTCGCGCTCTTCGTTGGCGCGCATCCAGTCGCGGTGCCGCATGGTGCGCGAGCGGAGGTAGAAGGCGCCCGGTGAGGTGTCGTCGTCAGCGAACCCGTCCGCGGCCCGGGCCTCTGCCTTGAAGGCGTCGTCGGGAGCGGTGGCGCTGGAGGTGGCGTACATCAGGCGCTGGAAGAGCTTGTCGCTGTCGGCGAGGTCCACCGGGCGGGTGGAACTGTCGAGCGTGGCACCGGCGGTGCGCAGGAGGGCTGCGACTTCCTCCAGGAGGTCGCGGGTGCCCTGGTCGACACGGCAGTACGGGTCGTCGCTCCAGAGGCCGACGCGGTACTCGCCCAGGCTGTGCCGCTCGGGGGCGGGCAGGTCCAGGCGCCAGGCGGGTGCGTCGGCGGGGGCGGGGCCGGCGAGGACGTCGAGGAGGAGCTCCAGGTCGTCGGCGGTACGGGCGACGGGCCCCAGAGTCATCATGTCGCTGGTGGTCAGCCAGCCGGGCAGGCGCGGGATGTGACCGCGTGCGGAGACGGTGCCGAAGCTGGTCCGCAGGGCGTAGACGCCGCAGTAGGCCGCGGGCAGGCGCAGGGATCCGCCGAGGTCGCTCCCGACTTCGAGGGCGGTCAGGCCCGCGGCGACGGCAGCGGCCGGGCCGCCGGAGGAGCCGCCGGCGGTCCGGTCGGTGGCGTGGGGGTTGTTGGTCCTGCCGAAGAGGGGGTTGCTGGTCTGGATGTCCTGACACATGGTCGGGACGTTCGTCTTGCCCATGATGACCGCGCCGGCGGCGCGGAGGCGGGCGACGGCGTCGGCGTCCTGGCTCGGGACGTGGCCGGAGAGGTCGGGGTTGCCGCTGGTGGTGCGCAGACCGCGGGTTTCCAGGGCGTCTTTGAGGGTGATGGGCAGGCCGTGGAGGGGGCCGAGGCGCTCGCCCGCGGCGTGTTGACGATCGGCTTCGTCCGCAGCCGCGCGGGCGCCGTCGGTGTCGAGGGTGACGACGGCGTTGATGCCGGGGTTGGCCTTGGCGTGGTGTGCGAGGTACTGCTCAAGCAACTGGCGGCTGGTGATGGTGCCGTGGCGCAGGGCGGCGAGCTGGTCGCGGGCGGAGGCGAGGTGGAGGGGCACGGGGCTGGCGACCTTTCGGCTGGTGGTGGCCTGTGCGGCAGTGGCGGGGCCCACGGTGGTGGCCGCGATGCCTGCGGTGGCGGTGAGGAACGTACGGCGGCGGATCACGGACGCCTCCCGTCCAAAGGCTACCGGGAGGTTACTTGTCGCTCGGTCCGCCGCTGACAGCACCCCGGGCAACGGCCGCGCGCTCCCGCGCCCAGATCGGCGGCGCCCCCTTCAGGAACGACGCCGGGACCAGCACCATCCGCTCCGGAACTCAAGTGACAGGATCGTGCTCGGGCAGGAGACGGACCAGCAGTGTGCTGAGCAGGTGCAGGCCGGCGTAGATCCACACCACGCCCTCGACGCCGAGCGGGCCGAGGAACAGCGTGCCCAGGAGCGGGCCGAGGGCCACGCTGGCCCCGGCGCCGAGGCTGTAGGCCGCCATCACCTGGCCCTTGCGCTCGGGCGCCTGGGCCGTCATGAGCGGTGGCAGCGGTACGTAACCGGCGAGCCCGGCGCCGAACAGGCCCGCGGCGAGGGCCGCCACCGGGAAGTCCGGGCCGGCGGCCGTCGGCAGGTAGTAGAGCGCGAGGCAGCCGCCCGCGCTGAGCACGCCGCCGCACCACATGACCGTCCGCCGCTTGCTCCAGCGGTCGCCGAGCCTGCCGAAGAGCAGGACGAAGACGAGGTTGGCGCCCATCATCACCGACAGCAGGCGCAGCCACTGGGCCAGTTCGAAGCCGAGCGAGTCCGTGAAGTAGAACGGCAGGAACACCCACAGGCCGAACTGCGAGGTGGTATTGGCCAGCCGGACGGCGGCGCCCGCGCCGACGCGGGGCCGGCTGAAGAGGATCGTCACGCTGCCGCGCAGGGCCGCCCGTACGTCCCGCTGCCCGGCGGGCAGCAGCGGGCGGCGGCCGAGGGGCTCCCGCAGCAGGACGAGGGCGAGGGCGGCGCCGGTGAGGACGAGCGCGAGGGAGATCCACAGCGTCTCGTACGCGCCGACGGCGGGCACGAGCGCGGAGGCGAGCAGGGAGCCGAGCGTCGGCAGTCCGAGGGTGAAGGAGAACCAGAACCAGCCCAGCGCCGCGCCGATCCTCCGCTGCGGGGCCGCCGCCATGATCCATACGAGGAAGCCGTAGGCGAACAGTGGGTAGCCCAGGCCCCGGATCCCGTAGGCCGCCATGATCAGCGGATAGCTGCCCAGCGGGATCGCCGTGGTGAGCAGCAGGACGTGGCAGCCTGCCCAGAAGGCCGCGCCGACGGCCATCACGCGCCGGGGTCCCCAGGCGTCGGCGAGGGCTCCGGCGAGGAACGCGCCGAGTGCGGCGGCGACCCCGTAAGCCGTGAAGACCGCGCCGACGGCCCCCTCGGAGAAGCCCAGGCCGACGAGGTAGGGCGAGAAGTAGCCGGTCTCGATGCCGTCGCCGGTCATGAACAGGACGAGCCCGGCGTAGCCCCAGATCAGCGGTCCGGGCAGGCCCGCCCGGTCGAGGAGGGAGCGCCGCTGCCGTCCGGCGGCGTCGGGCGGGGGCGGGCCGGTGGTGAGGGGCCGGGGAGTGGCAGGGGCCTGGGACACGGGGCCTCCGTCCAGGAGAGAGGTGCGAGGGATGTGCGCAAGAGCGCGCTGCGGGAGGGCAGAGCGCGCGGAAGGGTGGGAGTCGCCGGCGGCGGGGTTGCCTGTCGGTGCGACGGGCCCTGATGAAAGCCTCGCTTCACACATTCTGTCAACGGGATTGACATAACTTCTCAGAAAGTGTGTGATCTGACCGGTGACCGCACTGGCGCAGTCACCCTGTTCCGGAAGCTGTCGCCTCCAGGACAACCGGAGCGAGGAGGAACCATGTCGACTGCCCGGGGCACCGGAGCGGAGGTCGAGCAGCGCAGACAGCTGCTGCTGCGGCGGGTCGTCGAGCAGGGAGAGGCCCGGATCGACGCGCTGGCCGACGAGCTCGGCGTCAGCGCGATGACCGTCCACCGGGACCTGGACAACCTCCAGTCCCGCCAGTTGCTGCACAAGCGGCGCGGCAGCGCCGTGGCACTGGCCGGGCTCACGATGGAGACCGCCACCCGCTTCCGCGAGCACCGGCAGGAAGAGATCAAGGAAGCCCTCGCCGAAGCACTCGTCCGGCACGTGCAGCCGGGCCGGACCGTGCTGATGGACTGCGGCAGCACGCTCTTCCCGCTCGCACGCCGCCTCGCGCGCATCGAGCGCCTGACCGTGGTCACCAACTCGCTGCGCGTCGCGGGCATCATCGGCCGGGACGCGGCGGACGGCACCGGCGTGACCCTGCTCGGCGGCCGGTTCCACGCCGACTTCGAGTCCTGCGCCGGCACCGAGACGCTGCGCCAGCTCGCCCGGATACGGGCGGACGTGATGTTCTCCTCCGTCACCTCGGTCCACCGAGGACGGCTCTACCACCCCGTGCGGGAGTGGGCCGACCTCAAGGAGGCCATGCAGGACTCCGCCGACCGGTGCGTGCTGCCCGTCGACCACAGCAAGTTCGGGCGCACGGCGACCCACGGCTACGGCGACGCCACCGGTTACGACCTGGTGGTGACCGATGAGGCCGCCCCGGCCGAGGAGGTCCGGGCGATCGAGGAGCTCGGCGTGACCGTCGAGCGCGTCCCCCTCCCCCGCGGCTGACGTCCCCTCTCCCCCTGCTCGCCCTTCACCCCCCGCCCGAAAGGAAGCCGCCGCATGCGCGCTCTCGTCGTCGAAACCCCGGGAAAGTTCTCCGTCCGGACCGTCCCCGACCCGGTGCCCGGCCCCGGCGAGGTGGTGGTCGCCGTCGCGGCCGTGGGCATCTGCGGCACTGACGTCCACATCGTCGACGGGGAGTTCGCCCCCACCCCGTACCCGATCGTCCCGGGACACGAGTTCACGGGCGAGGTCGTGGCGCTCGGCGCGGGAGTGAGCGCGGTCCGCGAGGGCGACAAGGTCGCCGTCGACCCCTCGCTGTTCTGCGGGGCCTGCCACTACTGCGCCATCGGCCGGGGCAACCTGTGCGAGCGCTGGGGTGCGATCGGGGACACGGTCGACGGCGCGATGGCCGAGTACGTGAAGGTGCCCGCCGCCAACTGTCACCGGCTGCCCGAGAACGTCTCCCTCGCCCAGGGGACCCTGGTGGAGCCGTTGTCCTGCGCCGTGCACGGCTTCGACAAGCTCCCCCGCGACCTCGGCGCCCACTACCTGATCTACGGTGCGGGCACCATGGGCCTGATGATGCTCCAGCTCGCCGCCCACGCGGGCGCGGCCTCCGTCTCCGTCGTCGACCTCAACCCCGGACGGCTGGAGATCGCCCGGCAGTTGGGGGCCGACGCCGCCGCCACGAGCGCCGACGCCCTCGGCCGCCCGCAGGGCTGGGAGGTCGTCATCGACTGCACGGGCGTCGTCCCGGCCATCGAGGACGCGCTCACCCGGGTGCGGCGCGGGGGAACCTTCCAGCAGTTCGGGGTCGCGCCCTCCGGAGCGACCGCGCGCCTCTCACCGTTCCGCGTCTACAACGACGAGATCACCATCGTGGGGTCCATGGCCGTCGTGCACAGCTTCGGCCGCGCCGTGGAACTCATGGGCAAGGGCGTCATCGACGCCGACACCATGATCACTCACAGCTTCGGTCTGGACGGGTTCCCGGAGGCACTGCGAACCTTCCGCGAGGGAACCGGCCGCAAGATCCAGATCCGTCCGGCGGCCTGACGCCGCACCGTCAGCGAGAACGTCAGCAAGAAAAGGGCGCACCATGGCGACCGTCGTCGGAGTCGATTCCTCCACCCAGTCCTGCAAGGTCGTCGTCTGCGACGCGCGGACGGGAGCAGTGCTGCGGCGGGGGCACGCCCCGCACCCCGAGGGCACCGAGGTGGACCCCGAGGCCTGGTGGCAGGCGCTCCGGCAGGCACTCCGGGACGCGGAGGCGGAGAGTCTGGAGGGTGTCGACGCCATCGCCGTCGCCGGGCAACAGCACGGCCTCGTCACGCTCGACGCCGACGGCAGGCCCGTACGCCGTGCGCTGCTGTGGAACGACACCCGCTCCGCACCCCAAGCCGCCGATCTGGTACGCGAGTTCGGCGGCGCACAGGCCTGGGCGGAGACCATCGGCACCGTCCCCGTCGCCGCCCTGACCGCCGCCAAGCTGCGCTGGCTCGCCGACCACGAGCCGCACGCCGCGGACCGCACGGCGACCGTCCTGCTGCCGCACGACTGGCTGACCTGGCGGCTGTGCGGGGGCCCCGCCTCGGGCGCGGCCCCCGCCACGGACCGCGGCGACGCCTCCGGCACGGGCTACTGGTCACCGTCCGAAGGCCGGTACCGCACCGACCTGCTGCGGCTCGCCTTCCGCGGCCGTACGCCCCGGCTCCCGCGCGTCCTCGCCCCGCACGAGGCCGCCGGGCACACCCCCGGAGGCACCCTGGTGGGAGCGGGCACCGGCGACAACATGGGCGCCGCGCTCGGCCTCGGCCTCGCGCCCGGCGAGGCGGTCGTCTCCCTCGGCACCAGCGGTACCGTCTTCGCCCGGTCCTCGCGCCCCACCGCCGACCCCGGCGGCGCGGTGGCCGGATTCGCCGACGCCACCGGGCAGTTCCTGCCCCTGGTGTGCACGCTCAACGCCGCCCGCGTGCTCAGCTCCGCGGCCCGCATGCTGAGCGTCTCCCTCGACGATCTCGACGCCCTCGCCCGCCGGGCCGCCCCCGGCGCCGACGGCCTCGTCCTGCTCCCCTACCTCGGCGGGGAGCGCACCCCCAACCTCCCCGACGCCACGGGCAGCCTCCTCGGCATGCGGGTGGACAACATGCACCCGCACAACCTCGCCCGCGCCGCCGTCGAAGGAATGCTCTGCGGCATGGCCGACGCCTTGGACCGACTGCGCGGACAGGGCGTGCCGGTGGACCGCTTGTCGCTGATCGGCGGCGCCGCCAAGGCCCCGGTGGCCGCCGAGGCCGCCGCCCAGATCTTCGGCATGCCGGTGACGGTGCCACAGCCCGAGGAGTACGTGGCCCTGGGCGCCGCCCGCCAGGCCGCCTGGGCCCTCACCGGCACCCCCGAACCGCCTCCGTGGCCACGCCCGGGCGGCACCGACGTGCCGGCCCCGGCCGACGGGGGCACGGCCGGGCTCGCGGTCCGGCACGCGTACGCCCGTGCCCGGGCGCAGGTCCACGGGGCGGGCGCGTAGGGCAGGGCGGGCCGCACGACGCCGTTCGTGCCGTAGACACGTGACGTGACCTCAGCCTGTGACCGGAGCGGCGGGGGAAACCGGGCGTTCGCACGGTCAGGGAGCGCGAGGCCCTACACCGCCTCCGCCCCGAAGTCCTCCTCGAAGTAGCTGTCGTGCCGTACACGGAACTCCCTGAGTTCCTCGCCACCGCGCTGCGACATCTCCGCGACCCTTTCGAAGAACTCCTCGCGCGGAGCGCCCGGGGTGAAGAGCATGAGCATCGACATGGGCTCGTCCGTCACGTTCTTGAAGGCGTGCAGACCACCGACCGGCACGTACAGGAAGTCACCGGCGCGGCCCGTCACCCACTTCTCGCCGTTGAAGAGCTCCAGTTCTCCGGAGAGAACGTAGAAGGACTCCGACATCGCCTTGTGGAAGTGGGTCTTGGCGCCGGCGGCCCGCGCCGCCAGGTCCACCTGGTACAGGCCGTACTCGCCGCCGGTCGACTCGTGCGTGGCGAGGTAGCGGTAGGCGTCACCGCGGGGCGAGGTGTGGTCCGGCGGGGTGTCGGCGCTGCGGAAGGACGCGTTCACCTCGCCCCTGTCTCCGTGGTAGCGGGGGACGGGGTACTGCGGGTGCTCCGGGTACGACATCGTGCGCTCCTGTCGCTCAACCTTGAGAATCTCGACGACGAGATAAGAGCACCTCGACTATCTCAGAGTCAAGTATCTCGAAACTAAGAAAAACAGCACTGATAGAGTCTCCGTCGAGAGAGTCCGTACTGAGAGGAGTGGCCGCGATGAGCGATGCCGTGGACGCGATCATCGGCCAGTGGGTCAAGGAGCGCGCCGAGGTCGAGGACGACCTCTGGCCGGTGCAGCTCTTCGGGCGCATCCAGCGGCTGGCCGTGGTGGTCGAGAAGGCGGTCAAGGCGAACGCAGCCGAACACGGCCTGGACACCGGCGAGTTCGACATCCTCAACACGCTGCAGCGCTCCGGGCCGCCCTACGCCCTCACCGCCGGGACCTTCCTCAAGGCGTCCATGGTGTCCTCCGGCACGATCACCAATCGCATCGACAAGATGGAGGCCAAGGGCCTGGTGGAACGAGTGCGCGACGGAGAGGACCGGCGCACCGTCAAGGTCCGCCTCACCGAGCGCGGGCACGAGGTCACACGGGCCGCCTTCACCGGCCATCTGGCGAACTACGCGCGCCTGCTCGCCGACGTGGACCGCGATCTGGTCGAGAAGGCCGCCGAGGGCCTCCGGCCGGTGCTGGAGGCCCTCGGCGACACCACCATCAAGTGACGGCCGCCCGGCACAACGGACTTCACGCGAGCCGGATCGGGGCCGCCGGGGCGGTTTCCCCGCCTGCGGCGAAAGGCTCGTCGGCGAGGTAGGGCGGGGCGGGTTCGTACTGGATGTACTGGCGGACGGCACGGGCGTGGTCGCGGCCGTGGAGGCGGCCGATGAGCCACAGGGCCATGTCGATCCCGGCTGAGACGCCCTGGCTGGTGACGAGGTTCCCGTCCACGATGTAGCGGGCGTCGCGGACCACCGTGATGTCGCCCCGGGCCTGCAGGGTGTCCTCGAAGAGGTAGTGGGTCGCGACCCGGCGGCCGCGCGCCGGACCCGCCTCGTGCAGCAGCAGGGCCCCGGTGCACACGCTGGCGGTCCATGCGGCGCCGGCGGCAGCGGTGCGAATCCATTCCATGAGCACGGGGTTGGACACTTCGCGGCGGGTCCCCTTGCCGCCCGGCACCAGCAGGACGTCCAGCGGGGGGTGGTCGTCCAGGGTGTGGTCCGGCAGGACCCGCATGCCCTTGTTGCAGCGGACGGCGCCGGGGTGTTCGGCGATGAGCAGCACGGTGTCGGCGTGGTCGCGCAGCATCGAGGAGGCGGTGAACACCTCCCACGGCCCCGCGAAGTCCAGCTCCTCCGCCCCGTCGAAGATCGGTATCCCGTAGGTGGTCATGTGTACTCCTTGGTGGACCGGAATCGGTCGCGGTAGTCGGACGGTGCGACACCCAGGTGCCGGTGGAAGGCGCGGCGCAGTGTCTCCGCGGTGCCGAAGCCGTACCGACGCGCGATGGTCTCGACGGGGTGGTTGCTCTCGGCGAGCGCCCGCTTGGCAGCCTCGATGCGTACGCCCTCGACATACGTCGCGGGCGGGACGCCGAGCTCGGCTGTGAACCTGCGCTGGAGATGACGGGGGCTCAGGCCGGCGTGCGCGGCGAGGTCGTCGATGCCGTGCCGGGTACCGGGATCGGAGTGGATCGCCGTGACCACGGCGCGGATGGGGTCGCTGGACGGCTGCGCGGACCACAACGCCACGCTGAACTGCGACTGGCTGCCAGGACGGCGCAGGAACAACACCATCTCCCGCGCGACGGCGTGGGCGACCTCCCGGTCCAGGTCGTCCTCCACCAGGGCGAGTGCGAGGTCCATCCCCGCCGTCACCCCGGCCGACGTCCATA
Organism: Streptomyces sp. NPDC051173; assembly: GCF_040689515.1. Classification (NCBI taxonomy): domain Bacteria; kingdom Bacillati; phylum Actinomycetota; class Actinomycetes; order Kitasatosporales; family Streptomycetaceae; genus Streptomyces; species Streptomyces sp. NPDC051173. The sequence continues at coordinate 20,100 of NZ_JBFBBD010000057.1, read as the reverse complement.
CATGCCCGTCCCTGAGGAAGATCGGATCGCAGTCGACGACCAGTTCGGGATGCTCCCGGACGAGCTGTTCCTCGCGCGCCCAGTGAGTGGTCACCCTCCGTCCCCCGAGCAGTCCGGCGGCGGCCAGCAGGAACACCCCGCTGCACACCGAGGTGACGCGCCGGGCGGTGGCCCCCGCGGTGGCGATCCAGCGTGTCAGCACCGGATCGTGCCGGGCCCGGTCGATCCCGGCGCCGCCGGCCACCACCAACGTGTCGATCCCGGCCGGGTCCAGATCGGCCACACCGTAGGGAACGTGCACCGGAATACCGCTGCGGGACCGTACCGGGCCCGGCAGCGGTGCCGTGATCTGGCAGGAGTATCCGCCGGTGAGCCGGTCGGCGTGCTGGAACACCTCGTGCGGGCCGAAGAGGTCCAGGGGCTGGAAACCCTCGAAGATGACGAAGACGATACGGCGCTGCTTCACCCCTCCACTCTGTGATCCGGCACCGGTGACGTCAACGACACACACCCCACGCTTCGCGCCATGCCGGGGGGCCGGTGTCACAGGCAGACTTCGGGTTCACCCCGGGCAACGGCACCTACGCGGCGAAACCGACGCTGGTGCAGAACTCGTAAGCCCCCCACTGACTGCCCAGGTCCGGCAGCACCTCGGTGCTCCACGCGTCGTCCAGGCCCTGGTCGTCCCCGGCCGCCCACGCACCGACGATCCTGTCCCAGCGGCGCACGTTCATCGACCGGTACTCCACCACCCGCTGCAACGGACGCGGCACCTGCGACTGGTTCAGCGGATGGAACTCCACCCGCGTCCCACGCCCCTCCCGGTTCAGCCGCCCCAGGAGATGCCGGGCCACGTTCCGGCGGCGCACCGTGCGGTAGGCCGCGTCGATACGCTCCAGGTTCGCCCTCGAAGGGCTGCGCCTGCCCTCCAGCCACGCCGTGAGCGTACGGCCGGTGACCGTCAGACCGGCCTCCCGGGCCGCCGCGCGCGCGTGATCCGTACGGGTCAGATAGTGCAGGCGCGCCATCCAGCCGCGCTTGACGGTGACGGGGGTGGCGATACCGCCGGCAAGCTCGTCGAGCCTGCGCGCGACCAGGTCACTGCCCCGCACCCCGCGCGCGCCGAACTTCCCGAACTCGATGTTCCGCTCCGGCATTACCCCTCCTCCTGTCCGGCGGCGGCGTCGGTTCCCGCGGTGTAGGTGTCCTTCACCTTGACCTCGGTAACGCCCCGGCCCTCGGCGAAGACACGGCGCCAGTCACCGATGACGTGCAGTTCGTCCGTGCCCATCGCGCGCACGACGGTAAGGCCCTCGTCGTGGGCCTTGAGCGCTTTGAGCCACAGGTTGGCGAACGCCTGGGAGCGGACGATGTGCATCCAGTCCGGGCGGTACAGCTCCCTGTTGTAGTTCGACTCCCCCATCGTCGAGACGAACTTGGAGTACATCGCCTTCACATACTCCAGCGTCACCTCGTCGCCCTCGGCGATAGCGGTGTCACGGGCGTCCTTGAGCGCGACGCGGAACTTCTCCAGGAGGTTCTCCGTGGCACCGGAGGTGTAGGACTCGTGAACCACGGGCGGATCGCACAGCCCGTGCTTCGGGCCCGACAGCCGCAGCAGCAGGCGCAGAGTCGGCTCGGTCACCCACAGCGGGCCGGGCTCGTCCCGCTGCCCGACCGGATTCGGCAGCACCGCCTCGTGCTCCCATACGGGCGGCGTGATCAGGTGGACGCCCGCGCGGCGCCGGTCGTGAGGCAGGCCGGCGGAGTGTTCCAGCTGGCCGAGCGGGAGATGCGTCTTGAGGGCGGAGAGATAAGCACCGTTGATGTCCAGCGCCGTCACCTCGTGCACACCGGACGGCAGATCACAGCGGGTCCACTTCGGGCGCGCCTCCCAGATCTGGTCCGCGCCACGGGAGCTCTGCTTCCTGAGGACGTCGGGAATCCACGGGTGGGCGATCACGTCGTAACGGCCGCCCTTGCGCGTCTCGTCCAGCAGCCGCATCGCATCCGGGATCGCCCGCTTCAACAGCGCCGCCGACGCCGCCTCCACGTCGCCCCGGTGCTCGGCGAGCGCCCCCTGAACCGCTTGGCCGATGAGATCGAGCGGACCGGCCGGCTCCTGGAACGCACGCCGGGCCGGCCCCTTGGAACGCTCGGAGGGGCGCATCGTACGCGGTGCACGCGCCGCCGCCGGCTCCCCGGCCGCAGCGGTCCCGGGCCGTACGGGCGCCGGGGCGGGCTGGACGGGCTGGGCGGGCAGCACGGCTGCGGCGGCCTGGCAGTCGGCCGGGTCGAGGTGCTGAGCGAACCCCGCCACCCTCTGCGATGCCGGGCTCCCGCACAGCACACACGGCTCCGGCGCGGCAAGCGCCTCCACGTCGTCACCGTCACCGCCTTCTTCGGGCGCCGGGGAAGGCGGAGGAGCGTCGGGCGCGACAGGGGCCTGTGCCACGGCCGGCTCGGCAGCGGGCGACGTCACCGGGGCGGTGTCAGCGGCGAACTTGGCGGCCAGCCCGTCCAGCAGATACGCGTACCTGGTCCGGGTCTCGCCGACCGGATCCCGGCCGCTCTCCCACGCCGCGACCGTGGACGGGCTCACCCCGAGCGCCCGGGCCACCTGCGCCTTCGACAACCGGGCCCGCTCCCGCAACTCCCGCCGCCGGCCAGGCTCCGGGAGCTCGGCCTCCGGGACGACGGCGGCGAGCAGCGAGTCGATCGCGTCGAAGTCACTCACCGGACCGCCCCCTCTTCGCGGTGGCGGTCCGGCGCCGGGCGGTGGGCAGGACCTCGCACGCCCGGGTCGGGCCGGCCAGGAGGTCCAGCGCTGCGACGTCGTAGTGCTCGGCCAGGGCATCGACATCGCGCAGACTCCACGAAATCGCACCCGACTGCCGACGCGACACCTGCGTCTGCGTCAAACCCAGGACCGCGGCGACCGACCGCTGCGACTCCCCCGTCGCCTGCATCAACGCAGCCACCGTCAACCGCAACGACTCCTCCAACCCCAAACCCATAGCCCACACCCTACCCAGAGCCATGCAAAACCTGCATCAAACCAAGCCCATCACCCTCACACATGCATCAGAGCCTGTCCCCGGCATCAGGCTCCCGGGGACAGGATGAAGAAGGTCCGTTCACGCACCCTCAACGAGCGGGAAACCAAGTGGTTCCGGCTCGGCAATACCGGTCATGGGGTGCGGGAGGCGGACACTTCCGCCTCCGGGATGTTCAGCGTGGTTTCACTGGTCCGCACCGGTCCGGCACCCCAGTACGGGCCCTTCTGCGAATACTTCACGGACAAGGAGTAGTTACCGCTCCCCGGAAGCCTTGTCCATTCGCCATAGAATTCACCAGCGCGTTCGACGGTGTCGCCGGCAGCGCTGCCTGACGACAGCGTCGCGCCCCGGTATTTGACGGTGTGGGATTGTTCCGGAAGGCACTTGTAGTCGCTCTTCGACGTGTACCACACCCCTCCCCACTTGTAGGCGCAGTTCCGGACGCGGGTAACCGTTCGGACCTTTCCCTTGCCGTCCGTCTCCAGGCAGTTCTGTACGCGCGATTCCACCAGGCCGTCCCGGCCTTCGTAGTCGTATCCGTCGCCGCAGTACGTGTTCCCTCTCCTCGGGGTCGCCCCCTCGTAGGGAGAGGCGAGGAAGTCCATGACCTTGCCGGCCACCCATGGGTCCCTGTGGATCTCGTTGTGCCCCAGGCAGGGCGTGACGATGTTGGTCGCCCCGTTGACGGCCGAGGTCTTCCCCGCCCTCACGGGGAAATTGCTCGGCACCCCGCCGACGATTCCGTCGCAGTAGTACCCCGGCAGTTCGTTGGTTCTGCCTTCTCCTACGTTTGAGCGGAATGTGGCGTACCGCGTCGGGCCCGGTGCGGATTTCACCGGATCCTCCTCGCCCTCGTTCAGCCGCTTGACGAAGGCGGACCCTTCGGCCATCTCGGCGCCTTGGACAGCCAGGGCGGTGCCATGGATCGGAGAGGCGATTCCCGCCCAGTGGGCGACCAGCGGGCTCCCTCCCATTTTCCTCAGGTACCAGAGGGTCGACAAGCCGCCCATGGAGTGGGCGACGAGATCGACCTTCCCGTCGGGCGACTTCTTCGCTTTTTCTTCGACGACTTTCCTGAGTTCGCCCGCGATCTCCTCGTTTCCCTTTTTTATCGAGTCGTAGCCCCAGGCGTAGAGTTCGTCCTCGGCATAGCCGGCGTCCCGGAAATACTTCTTCATGTCGTCGAACGTCGCGGGTTTGCCGCTCCAGCCGTGGACGAATATGACAGGCCTCTTCCCCCCTTCCTCGCGGACGGCGGCGTGTGCCGGCGGCATCTGGAACTGGGACAGGACTGCGGTGAGCGCGCCTGCCGCGACAAACGCTGTGAAGCGGTGTCGCGCGGGGCGGCCGGACGGCTGGGGGTTGCCGGAGCGGGTCGACGGCATGGAATGACCTTCCTCTCCAATGACTTGAGCACGCGACCGAACAGGCCGCTGCGCTCAATGAGGGTCGAAGCAGGAGGACGGCGAGCTTCGGCATGGCCGTCGCTCTGTTCCTCGCTCTTCGCGGGAACCGTCGAATTGATCGTCCCCGGTCGGCCGGTGCGGGGCATCGGGGTAAATCCGCAGGGTTTCTGCGGATTTACCGCAAGCGGGCGGACAGTTCACACACGACGGTGGCAGGCCCCTTCTTGCCGAGTTCCGTCACCAGCACCTCGGAGAGGCACGAGGCCGTCACGCGCCGCGGCGATCACCGGGGAGCGGAATGGTGGCCCGCACGGTGGTCCCGCGTCCGACGCCACCGGAGGTGAGGGAGAACGTCCCGCCGTACGCCTCGCACCGCCAGCGCATGCCCTCCACCCCGTACCCGAGTACGGTCGCCGGAGAAGTGTCCGGGAGTCCGCGTCCGTCATCGGTGACCGACAGCACGACGTGGTGGTGGCGGTATGCCAAGGACACACACACCTTCTCCGCGTCCGCGTGTTTGACCACGTTGCTGAGGGCTTCCTGGACCACGCGGTAGGCGGCGAGGCACGCCTCGTCGTTCGCCATGGGCGACCCGAGCCATCCCTCATCGACGTCGACGTCCACGATCAGCCCGTTCTCGGCCGCCACCCGCGCGGCGAGCGAACGGACCGTCTCGGCCAGGCCCAGTCCACGCAGGGCGACCGGATGGAGGGTGGCGACGATGCTGCGCAGCACGGAGGTCAGTTCGTCGAGCCGCCCCACGGCTGTCCGCGCCGACACCCGCAGCACGTCCGGGTCCTCTTCGGTGAGCGCCGCGTCGAGCTGCCGTCTGGTGAGGGCCAGGAGCTGGAGCACCTCGTCGTGGAGTTCTCCGGCGATCAGCGCCGCGTAGTGCTCCTGCCTGCCGAGCAGGGCGCGGGCCCGGCCCTGCCCGAACAGCGCCCTGGCCTCGGGCCAGGCCGGCGCCGCGTACACCGCCGCTGCCAGGAGGAGGACCGGTGCCACGTATCCCGCTTTCGCGTGGAAGAGCCAGCTGCCGGCCAGGGCCGCGAATCCGCAGGCCACCAGGGCCAGCGGCACACGGACCTTCGGCAGCGTGCGGGCCATGACCGCCAGGACGCCGGTGGCCGAGGCGACGGCGAGGGCCGCGACAGGCCGGATCGGCAGCGGCTCCTCGGTGAGGGCATCCACCGCGTAGGCAACCGTGCCAAGGAGGGCCAGCGCCAGGCACAGATCACGTACGAGGCCGAGGATGTGCGGCCTGTGGATCGCGGAGCGCTCGCGGGGACCGTCACCCATGAGACCCATGAGACCCGTGGGACCCGGGGGTCAGACCGGTGCTCCGGGCGTGGGCGACGAGGTCGGCCCGGGTGACCAGGCCGAGCCTGTTGCGCAGCGCGGCCCTGATGCTCTCCACAGTGCGCACGCTCAGCGTGAGATGTGCGGCGACCTCGCGGTTGGTGTGCCCGTCGGCCAGCAGCGCCAGCACCTGTTCCTCCCGCGAGGTCATCGCCTGCGGGGGGACCGGGACATGCGCGTTGTCCGCACCGAGCGGGGGCTGTACGTAACTCCCGCCGGCGGCCACCGTGCGGGCCGCCAGGACCAGTTCGGGTACGGACGTGTTCTTCGACAGATAGCCGGACGCTCCCGCGCTCAGGGCCCCGCGCACGAGCGCCGCGTCCTCGTGCATGCTGTGCACGAGAATTCCCGTATTCGGGGCTGCTGCCAGCAGTGCGGGAATGGCCGACAGCACCGGTCCGGAATCCAGCACCATGTCCAGCACGAGGAGATCGGGGCGACTCGTTCTCACGACGTCGACCGCTTCCTGTTCGGCCGCGGCCTCCCCCACCACCACGAAGCCCTCCGGCTCCAGAAGCGCCCGCGTACCGGCTCGCACGGTGAGGTGATCGTCGACCAGGACGACGGTCACGGGAGCGGCCATCAACTACCGGGTCCTGGGCATCGCATGAAAAACCACGAATCCTTGTGCAAGAACGGGACGCGTCCCACCTTCCGATACGCGACCACTACTGTCAACCACGCGCACGAACGGTAGCCGTACCGTCGCGCCACGGATTTCCGCGAGGCGGCGGCAGCGCTTTGCGGGAAACCCGCAGGAATCTTGCGGCATTCCCCGGATGCGGGCGCGGGTACGGTGCTGGGATTCTCGGTCCACCGGTTCTCGCTCCACTCAGGTCAAAGGCGAGAGCACCCATCTCATCGAACCCGACCGGGAATGGAGAAGCACGTGACCCTCAACCTTCCTCGCACGGCGCTCGCGGTCACCGGGACGGCGCTGCTGCTGTCCCAGTTGCCCGCGGGCACGGCAGCGGCCGCGAACAGTACCCCGTCCCTGAACATCATGGCGTTCAACGTGGAACAGCTGCCGTCCATCACCGATATCGCCGGCACCCCGGGCAGCGACCGCAAGGCCGAGCGGCGCGAGGCCGCGGCCGCGGTCATCAAGCGTGAGAACGCCGACGTCGTCGTGCTGGACGAGGCGTTCAACAAGTACGCCCAGGCGATGCGCAACGCGGAACTGAAGGAGATCTACCCGTACCAGACGAAGCTGGTCGGCGAATACTGCAGCGGATCCGACAAGTGGTCGAGTTTCGCGGGCAACTGCAGCAATTCACCGTTCGTCGTCAACGGAGGAGTGACGGTCCTCAGCAAGTACCCGATCCTCGAGTCCCACCAGCTCGTGTACAACAACTCCGACAGCAAGACCGCCGACTACAAGTCCAACAAGGGAGCGGCGCTCGCGCGCCTCGCCGTGAACGGGACATCGGTCTGGGTCGCGGGAACCCACCTGCAGGCGGACGAGCCGGGGAGCAGCCCGGTCGAGAACACGCGCAAGGTCCGTCTTGAGCAGCTCAAGGAACTCAGGTCATGGGCCTCGCAGAAGTCCGGGGGCAAGCCCGTGGTGGTCGCGGGCGACTTCAATGTCGAGCACTACACCACGGACCCGAAGAACGGTCACGCTCCCGGAGGCGTCAGCGGTGATGTCGCCAAGGCGGACGAGGCGCTCGGCGGGCAGCTCACGACGCCCAGCACCTCGGGCTACACCTACGACATGGTGAACAATCCGCGCGCCAAACTGCGTGACGAGAACAACCGCTACGCCAAGTACCGCAACCGGCTGGACTACATCGGCTACATCAAGGGGACGGGGACCCAGCCCTCCATATCCGACGAGAAGATCGTCGGCTACGACGGACTGCTCAAGGGCGGTGACCCTCTGGCCGAGATCCCCTCCGACCACCAGCCCATCGTCTCCCGCGTGACCTTCAACAGCTGAGCACTCGCAGCCGTCCCGGTGGCATACCCACCCGTAGGCGGGTGTGCCACCGGGCACGACGAGGGCGGCTTCACAAAGGAACGGCGCCGTCCGGTGTGGCCATCAGCGCCGTCATCCGCACCCGGTTCCGGGCGCGGGTGTCACAGCGCCTGGGGGAAGTCGAAGACGCGCTGGGGGTCGTACTGCCGCTTCAGCTTCGCCAGCCGGTCCGCCGCGTCCCCGTAGTACGCCGTGCGCCAGTCCTTCAGGTCCGGGTCGGTGTAGTTCTGGTACGCGGCCCCCGAGGCGTGCGGGCGCATCGCCGTGTGCAGGCTGTCGAGCCAGGCCGCCTGCGTCTGACCCGCCCCACCTGCCGCCCAGGAGGTCAGGTACTGCGCCAGCACCCGCTGGCGCCGGTGCACGAAAGCCGTCGCCAGGGGCTGGACGCGGTTGACCGCGCCGCCCAGGGCCGTCAGCTGCACCGAGCCGCCACCGCCCTTGACCTCACGCCCGAAACGCTCCAGCTGACCGAGCAGGGTACGGATACCCGCCGCGTCCAGGGAGCGGTCGAAGAAGTCCGAACGGGCCACGTATGTCTCGCGCTCCAACTGCCCCGCGGTGTCATGGCCCGGCGTCTTGCCCGGGAGGTGGCACTGACTGGTGGACTTGTCGCCGCAGCCGGCGTAGGCGCGGACGGTATCGAGGTAGGAATGGCGGCGCAGGCTGACCTTCCCGATGCCGGCGCTGCCACCGCTCGCCTTGGCCACCTTGTCGGTCAGCCGGTCGTACGCGTTCTCCAGGTCCTGCTGCGAACCGACCGTGAACGCGGCGACGGATATGTGTGGGGTGCCGCCCGCCGCGACGGACAGGTCGCAGGCGGACCAGATCTCGTCCGGCAGGCCCGGCCCCCACTCCTGCCACGCCTGGACCACGGCCGCGGCCTTGGACCAGGGGAACGACAGATAGCCGGTCACTCCTTCGCCCACCTTGTGGGTACGGAAGCGGAGTTCGGTGACGACACCGAAGTTGCCGTTGCCCGCACCGCGCAGGGCCCAGAACAGGTCGGGGTTGCGGGTGGCGTCACAGTCGACGCTCTTGCCGTCGGCGGTCACGACGGTCGCGCCGGTGAGGCTGTCGCAGGTCAGACCGTAGGCGCGGGAGAGGATGCCGTGCCCACCTCCCAACGTCAGCCCGGAGACACCGACCGTGGGACACGAACCCGCCGGGACGGTCACGCCGTGCGCGGCGAGGCCGGTGTAGACGTCGATGAGCTTGGCACCGGCGCCGATGACGGCGGTGGACGCGGAGGGGGTGCGGACGCTCTTCAGCCGCGAGACGTCGATGACCAGCCGGCCGTTGCCACTGGACCACCCGGCGTAGCTGTGACCGCCGTTCCGTATGGAGACGGGTATGGAGAAGCGGCGGGCGAACGCCAGGGCCGCGGAGATGTCCGCGGTTCCCGCCACATACGCGATCCCGGCCGGGCGCAGCGCGTCGAAACGCGTGTTGTACAGCCGGCGGGCAACGGTGTAATCGGCGTCATCGGGGCGTACGAGGCTCCCCGCGAGGCCCTTGCCGAGAGCGGTCCAGTCACCGCTGCCGGCCTTCTTCGCGGCTGCCCCCGCAGTGCTCGTCGAGGCCGTGCTCGTCGAGGCCGTGCCGCCCCAGGTGGCTGCCGCCGCCAGCCCGGTGCCTGCTGCGAGTAGTGTGCGCCTGCCGATGGTCATTCCGATTCCGCCCCTTTGGTGCCCTTGCGTGTACGCGGTGCGCCTTACCGGAAACCCCGCTGATCACACAGATGGCCACTGAAGGCAGGCGGTTCCCGGGTCGCCAGGGGCGGCGCCGGACGGTGCCACCCCTCCGGCTGCCCCGAGCCGGCCGGCAGCGCAGGTCAGCGGACCTGGTACTGGCCCACCTCAAGGAACTGGCGCACGGCGGGGGGGGCCACCGTTGAGGGCCTTGTTGGCGGCCGCGCTGAACTTCTCGCCCGGGTGGGTGGCCATCAGGCTCAGCACCGCGACTCGGTCGTCCTCCTCCTGGGCCCGGTACTGTCCGGTCTCCAGGAAGTGACGCACATCAGCAGCACTACCGTTGAGCGCCCTGTTGGCCGCTTCCGTCACCCCGTAGCCAGGGTGCTTGCCCAGGATGACGAGGACCGCGACACGGTCGTCCTCCTCCTGAACCCGGTACTGGGTCACCTGCAGGAACTCTATGAGCGCCGCGGCCGTGCCCTTCTTGAGGGCGGCATCGCCGTAGGGCCGCATCGAGGACACCATCGCGGCGGACTCGGCCGGGCACAGCCTGCTCACCCAGTCCCAGGTCCTGCCCCGGATCACCGACGATCTCACCCGGCGTTGCTCGACGGACCTCGGCAAGCGGCTCTACCCGGCGTCGGGGGTGGCCGTGCTGGACGGCTCGCGCCGTGCCTGCGCGCTCGGCCGCGACGAGGACGCGCTCCAGCCCGGCGTCTTCGGCCCGTCGGCGATGCCGACGCTGGTGGATGCCCCGTACGGGTTGAACTCCAACGACAGCGCCTGGCTGACCAACGCGGACCGGCCGCTCACCGGCTACCCGCGGGTCTTCGGTGACTTCGCCACCCCGCGTTCGCTGCGTACCCGCGGCGCGGTCGAGGACGTCTCCGCCATGGCCCGGCGCGGCCGGCTGACCGTGGCCGACCTGGAGAGGCAGCAGTTCGCCGACCGGGCGCCGGCCGGTGAACTGGCCGCCGCCGACACCGCCGCGGCCTGCGCGAAGCTGCCCGCCGGCCGGGCGGCCGACAGCCGCGGTGACACCGTCGACGTCTCGGCGGCCTGCGGCGTACTGGCGCGCTGGGACCGTACCGTGCGGACCGGCAGCAAGGGCGCCCTGCTCTTCGACCGCTACTGGCGCGAGCTCACCGACACGGTGCCGCAGGACAAGCTGTGGCGCGTGCCGTTCTCGGCCCAGGACCCGGTGCGCACGCCGCGTTCGCTCGACACCGCGAACCCGGCCGTGGCCCGCGCCCTGGCCGACGCGGTCGCCGAGCTGCGCGCGACGGGCACGGCGCTCGACGCGCCGTGGGGCGAGCGGCAGTTCGTCGAGCGGGGCGGCAGGCGTCTGCCGCTCGGCGGGGGCTCGCACGGTCTGGGCGTCTGGAACGTCGTCAAGTCCCGCTGGGACGCGGCGCGCGGCGCGTACACCGACGTGCTGTCGGGCTCCAGCTATATCCAGGCCGTGGGCTTCGACGGCGGCCCCTGCCCGGTGGCCCGTACGCTGCTCACCTACTCCCAGTCCTCGAACCCCGATTCACCGCACTACAGCGATCAGACGGAGTTGTTCTCGGCGGGCCGGATGATCCGGTCCCGGTTCTGCGAGAGGGACATCCTCGCGTCGCCGCAGTTGCGGGTGGTGCGGGTGAGCGAAGGCTGACGCGCGGGCCCGGCTGCCCCCGCCACCTGCGACCATGGCACCCGGTCAGCACAGCGGGCGGCCGCTCGCGGCCCGGTCGCTTCACCGGCCGGCAGCCGGCCGGACCGCGGAACCGGACGACACCCGAGAGGACCCCGTACACATGCCGGACACGCCCGACAAGTGGAGCCAGGAAGACATCTCCGACCTGTTCGAGCTGGACGAGGAGCACGAGCGTGACGGGCTGGAGACCGTCATCGCCTACATCGGCGAACTGACGGACCGCGGAGTGACCGTGGAGAGCGTCGAGAGGGAGATCGACGCGGAGAGCGGCCTGATGATCGCCACCGAACTCCGCTCGGACGGCGACCGTGTGCTCCGGGCCCACTTCCCCGCGGTGCCCCTCCCCTGGCTGCGCCGGCGCACCGACTTCGCCGAGGAATGGGACGTCTGGGGCCAGAACGAGATCTGCGAGACGTTCGTCGAGGGTGAGGGGTACCTGGACTGGACGCAGGCCGTGGAAGCCGGCGTCCGGGCAGTGCGCGCCGACGCCTGAGGGCTCTTCTCTCATACGTCACCTCACTCCGCGGCCGCGTGCCCACCACCGGGCGAGGGCGGAGACGTCAATGACGTCAGGTAGTCGTCGAGAAGCTCGGCCTGGTGGTGGGGCGGGAACGCCGTCGGGTTGAACAGAGCCTGCACCACCAGGCCGAGCACGAAGGACTGGGCGCCGGCCGCGATGCGCTCCGGGGCTCCGGGCGGCAGTTCGCCGAGTCGCTGGGCCGCGGCGACCAGGTCGCGCAGCCTGGCGCGGCTCTGCGCGTACTTGTCGGCGTAGTCGTCGCTCAGGGCGGGGTCGGCGAGGGCGGTGTCCCAGGAGGACACCCAGATCCGGTTGCTCGCGGTGGCCTCGGCCGTCAGCGGCAGGATGTCGAGCAGGGCGGCCCGCACGGCGGACAGACCCTCCCCCGCGGCGCGCCGGGGGCGGGCGGCGGTGCGCTCCGCGAGCAGGTCCAGGGCGTACGCGACCAGGTCGCGCTTGGCGGGGAAGTAGTGGGTGAGCAGGCCGGTGGTGGCGCCGAGTTCGGTGGCGACGGCACGCATGGTCAGCCCGCCGAAGCCGTGCGCGGCCAGCACCCGCCACACCGCCTCGGACACGTCGCGGCGGCGGGCCTCATGATCTCCCTTGGTACGTGGCATGCTGCTACGGTACATAACCGTAACGCTTGTTATGTGAATGAGGTCCTCATGTTCTCCCTCCCCCTGCGGGACAACGCCAGCCTCCGCCCGCTCGAGATATGGCACGCCGAGGAATTCGCCGCCCACCTCGACAGGGCCCGCGAGCACATCCGGCCCTGGGTCGGGCCCGCGTTCGTCACCGACGACCTCGACGGGGCACGGGGCACGCTGCGCCGCTACGCCGAGCGGCAGGCCACGGACGGCGCCCGTCTCTACGGCATCTGGCTCGACGGCGCGCTGGCCGGCGGCGTGATGTTCACCGACTTCGACACCACCACCGGCACCTGCGAGATCGGCTGCTGGCTGGAACCGGCCGCCGAAGGCCGCGGCCTGGTCACCCAGGCCTGCCGCACCCTGCTGGACTGGGCCTTCACCGACCGCGGAGCACACCGCGCCGAGTGGCACTGCCGCGCCGACAACGGCCGGAGCTCGGCGGTCGCCGAACGGCTCGGCATGACGCTCGAAGGCGTCCGCCGCCAGGCGTGGTCCTTCGACGGCGTCCGCCACGACAAACAGGTCTGGGCCGTCCTCGCCCCCGAATGGCACGCCGAGCGCCGGTAGGCGGCCTGGCGCCCACCGGCGGTGGGCGGCAACGCGCCTCGCCTCCCGCACCGTTGAGGGAAGCGAGGCGCCTACGTGTACCCCCTTACCTCCAGGGGGCGTTGAACGACCGGCCGGGTACCGGCTTGGCGATCAGCGCCACGGGGATGAAGAAGCCGACCTGTCCAATGGCGATCATCAGCGTGGCGAGCGCCTTGGCGTCATAGTGCTCGGACGCCTCGGCGTACAGCTCGTCGGAGACCCGCTCGCCCTGCGCGGCGGGCTGGAAGACGGCTTCCACCAGCGCCAGCGCCGCTCGTTCGGCGCCGGTGAAGTACGGCGCGTCCCACCACGACGCCACCGCCGTGATCCGCTCCTCGGCCTCCCCGGCCTTACGGAGGAAGCCCGTGTGCAGAACGGTCAGGTAGGTGTTGCCGACGATCTGGCCGGCGCGCAGCTGGATCAGGCTGATCGTGGTCCGCGGCACAGACTGGTTGCCGGTGGCCCTGAACAGCGCCGCCGACACGTCGGCCAGCTCCGGGACGAGATCCACCGGGTCGTCCGCCATCCGCGGCGTCATCGGGATCTCGGCAGTGATCGATCGTGCTTCCATAGCCATCTCCTTACGGGCTTTCGCATCGCTTTCACCGCACTGACGGATCACGGCACAGAAGTGTGACCGCGGGCCCCGCCCGGTTCGGCGCCCGCCCACTCCCCCGGAGCCATGAGCGCTCGGATCACCAAGCGCATCACCCCAATAAGGTATAAATTGGGCTAAAACCATGAGGGAGGAGCCAGCATGTCCTCGAAGCGACGTCGCAAGAAGAAGGCGCGCAGCCGTAAGGCCGCCAATCACGGCAAGCGGCCGCAGTGCTGACATGGTCCTGGAGCGATCCAGGACCATGCCGGCTCCTCAGGAGGCGTGCCGCACGCGGAAGCGAAGACCCGCGGAGTCCAGCCGCCCGATCAGGGCGTCGCCCATCGCCATGGCCGTCGTGACCTGACCCGCTGTGGGCGGCAGGTCGTCCAGGGCGAGGCACAGGGACGCCTCCGCCAGCATCTTGGCCGTCTCGCCGTAGCCCGGGTCGCCGCCCGAGACCTCGGCGAACACACGGCGGCCGCCCCCTTCACCCACGGCCCGCACCTGGAACCAGGAGCGGGCCCGCCGCTCGCGGCTCGGGCCCCGGCCCGGTTCGTAGCGGTCCATCAGCCAGGACCGTACGGCAGGCACCTGCGCGGCGGCGGCCAGGGTGCCCACACCGACCGGGCCCGCCAGGGCCATCGGCAGCGATTTCACCGACGCGTAGTGGCGGTAGCGGAAGTCGGGGCCGTACCGCTCCAGGCCGGCGGCGGAGCGGCGTACGACCTGGGGGTCGATCGTCGGCAGGGGTAGCGCCCACGTGCCCGTCTCCTTGCTGAACCGCGGCGCCCCCAGCGGAGCCCGGACCCGGCGCCCGGCCGGCCGCGGTTCGTGCCGGCGCCGTTCCCGGGCCGCGTCCCTCGCCTGGCGCGGGCGCCCGGCGATCGTCAGGGATGTGCTCAGCGTGCCGCCGGAGATGAGCCCCGACGCCCGGACGAACCCGTCGACCGTCAGCGGCACCCCTTCGGGCAGGTGCTGGACGGTGAAGTACACGCAGAGGTCGTGCGGCATCGAGTCGAAGCCGCAGGCGTGCACGAGCCGCGCTCCCGTCTCCCGCGCTCGCGCGTCGTGGCGCACGTACGTCAAGTCCACGAACTCCGGCTCGCCGGTGAGGTCCGTGTAGTCGGTACCGGCCTCCGCGCACGCGGCCACCAGTTCCTCGCCGTACCAGATGTACGGGCCGACGGTCGAGGCGACGACCCGCGTCGACTCCGCCAGCGCGCGCATCGCGCTCGGGTCGCTCGCGTCCGCGGTCACCAGGGCCACTTCGGCGGCCCGTGCCGGGGCGAGCGCGGCGAGCCGGTCGCGCAGTTGCTCCAGCTTCCGCCGGTCGCGCCCGGCCAGGGCCCACCGGCACCCTTCCGGTGCGTGTGCCAGCAGGTATTCGGCTGTGAGCTCGCCGACGAATCCTGTGGCCCCGAAGAGCACGACGTCATAAGGCCGTTGCGGGTCTGTCTGCCTGTTCATGGAGCCTCCGACTGCTGGGATCGCGTTCA
This sequence comes from Streptomyces sp. NPDC051173, assembly GCF_040689515.1. Lineage (NCBI taxonomy): Bacteria > Bacillati > Actinomycetota > Actinomycetes > Kitasatosporales > Streptomycetaceae > Streptomyces > Streptomyces sp. NPDC051173. Next base: position 5,056 of record NZ_JBFBBD010000057.1, on the reverse strand, counting down.
TGTCCTTCTACCCCGGCGGCTGCTGCCCGGCCGCTCGCTTGTGAGGCGGATGAGGCAGGGTGGACACCGAACGAACGAGCGAACAATCGGAAGGCCAGCATGAGTTTCTTCGTCCGCGCACGGTTCGATGTGCGTGACCAGCGACAGCATGACTTCGAGGAGGCGGCGCTCGCCCTGCGCGAGCAGGCGGGCGAGGAGCCCGGAACGCTCAACTACCGGTGGTTCTCGGCCGGTGCCGGCAGTTACCTGGTGCTCGAGGAATACGTCGACTCGGCGGCGGCCATGGCCCACAACGCACGCGGGGCGGACCTGCTGGTACGCATCAACCAGTGCGCGGAGATGGTGTACGCGGAGCTCTACGGGCCGCTCGGGCCCGAGGTCAGGGAATGGGTAGAGGCGCACCCTCAAGCGACCGCGTTCGCGGAGTTCCCCGACCACGGCGGCGAAGGCTGAGACACGCTCTCCGGCCCGGTCGCGTGCGGCCGAGGACCGCCGTTACCGCGAGTCCGCGCGCCCACGGCCGTCGCCGAGATCAATCCCACATCCCGAGACGGCAAGGGTGCACAACCCAACAGACAGGCACATATCGCCCTAGAGGGAGGCCCCGATCCTGCCTGCCTCGCGGCTGAAAACGATCGCTGGACAGGCCATCTTTCTCCTGCTTCGCATCCTCACCCGGAAGGCACAGAGGCATCACGCCCTGTGACACGGGGGCGCTACCAGCTGCCCACGGGCAGCCGGTAGCGCGGATCCGGCCGTTCGTCCCCTTCATTGCTGAACGGTGAACTCCGCTGGATGTCAAGGGTTATTACTCCGCCACGGCCTTGTATGGCCAAATCTCCATGCGGTACACATGTGGCGCTTGTTACCCAAGAGCCAAGAGAAAGGGAAGTGATGCCAAGCAGTCCCTTGTCGAAATCACTGCCGGATACGTTGCCCGAGACATTGCAGGTCCTGCGCTCGCGGACCGTTCTCCGGAACTACGCGTCCGAGCAGCTCGACGACTCACTCATTGACCAGATGCTGGAGTGCATGCTCGCGGCGCCCACCGCCTCCAACAAGCAGGCGTGGTCCTTCGTCGTGGTGCGGCAGCCGGAAAGCGTGCGGCGCGTCCGGGCGTTCTCCCCGGGAATGATCGGGACTCCGTCGTTCGTCGTTATCGCGTGCGTCGACCGGCGGATGACGGACGGTCTGTCCGGAGAGATCTCCCAGAAGATCTACGAGACGTCCAAGCTCTGCGTGGCCATGGCCGTGGAGAACCTGCTGCTTTCCGCGCACGCCCTCGGTCTCGGCGGCTGCCCGGTGAGCAGCTTCCGCGAGGACGCCCTGCGTCTCCTGCTCGATCTCCCGGAGCCGATAGAGCCCGTCCTGCTGGTGCCCATCGGCCGTCCCGCAGAAGCTCCCACGCCGTCCGACCGTCGCAACAAGAACGAGGTGATCAGCTATGAAATCTGGGGACACGGCACTGCCGCATGAGCAGTTGCGCGAGGAGATCGCCCTTCTCGCCACCTATCTCCTGAGCAGCGGGAGAGGGCTTCTCGACGAGCCGGCGGACTACGGTCCGTACCGCTGCGCGGATGCCGCTCGCCGGACGCTGGAGATCCTGGAGCGGGCCGGGGCGAGCACGCCCGAGCTGTCCGCGATCCGTGAGCGCCTGGACGGCATCATGTACGCCCCGATGGGGGGCGACCTGAAGATCGCCGAAATTCTCGATGAGCTGTGCCTGAAGATGGCAGGCGCTCTGAAGGACCCCAAGTCCTCCTGAGCGGAGTGGAAGGAGATCGGCATGCAGCCCGATTCGCTTGCGGAGAACATCCCTCTGGATATGCACGCGGTGCCGCTCAGCGACAACTGCCAGCGCGTCTGGCAGCGTGGGGAACACGCCCTCATCGGGATAAGCGCGGGAAACAGCTATTTCAACCAGGAGCGCCTCACCGCGCTGTTGGAATGGGCGGGCACTTCCTTCCGTGAGGTCGACGTCGTCTATGTGGACACGCACATAGACACGATGCTCACCGCGGACGGCCGCACCCCGGAAAGCGCCATGAGGTCGGTGAAGGCCACCTTGAAGGACGTGCGCCGCCGAATACGGCGGGCGTTGGAGAGGCTCGGCCCCGAGGCCGCGCGGTTCCGCGTCCGGGCACTGTCCGAGCTGATGGAACTGCCGGTCTACCAGGCGGTACGGGAGCGGACGGACCAAGCCATCGAGGACGACCGGGAGTTCTCCTCGATCTGCGAGGCGATGGTCCAGGAGATCGTCCAGAGCCGGCCCGGCGCGGAGGGCGAAGTCACCCCGGAGCACCTGCGCGCGGGTTTGAGCTACGTCCAGGCCGAGGCCCCGCTGTTCGCGGACTCGCCGAGCATCTTCGAGGTCTCGACCTCAGTGGTCCTCTACCACATGAAGACACCGATTTCCGAATATCTCGCCCAGCAGCCCACGGGGTTCCGTGCCGCGCCGGGCCAGGCGTTCGTCGTCGTCAAACCGTCCTCGATGGTGCTCGCCGGGGTGTGAGACAGAACTGCGCATTCAGCCACGGCGACACTGAGGAGAAAGCATGACGCAGCAGTACGACGAGGTCGCCAAGAGCTACGACGCGGCGGACGATGTCGTCCGCTTCTACCGGGAGCAGGTGGAATACCCGTCGTTCCAGCGCGCCTTGGGACCGGTGCGGGGCAAGCGGGTGCTGGACGTGGGCTGCGGTGAAGGCAGCTACACCCGCATGATCAAGCGGCAGGGTGCCTCGGAGATCATCGGGGTCGACCTGTCCGAAGGCATGGTCGAGCGGGCCCGGGAGATCGAGGCCCGGCAGCCGCTCGGCATCGAGTACCACGTGCACGACGTCGCCACGATGCCCGTGCTGGGCACGTTCGACGTGGTCGCCGCCGCCCATGTCCTGCACTACGCGGACAGCCGCGAGAGCCTGGAGAGCATGAGCGAGCGGTTCTTCGCCCACCTCGCTCCCGGCGGGCGGCTGCTCGCCTTCGTGGGCAACGTGCACGCGAGCGAGAGCGCCCAGGAGGCCAGCGGCTTCCAGATCGACCGCCCTGACCAGCCGTGCGAGGCGGATCCCTATACGATCTCGATCCGGACGACCCCGCGCACGTCGTTCCAGGTGCACTACTGGCCCAGCGAGACGGTCGCGAGGGTCCTCGAAGCCACGGGATTCACCGCCGTCACATGGGAGCCCATGGAGGGTTCGCCCACCGGCGACGACCCCGAGCGCGCCCGGCGTTGCACCAAGAATCCCGTCAACCTTCTCCTGAGCGCCCGCAAGGCGTAGTCGGGGCGCCGGACGTATTCCGGCCGCTCATCGGCTGTCAGGACACACCGGCAACGCCGTACACCGGAACCGCGCGGCCACCGCGAACCCCCACGCCTCCACCGTGGGGAACGCTGGCCGACGCGGTTCCGGCGTTCCCGTACGCGGACCGCCGCTGCGCCGCCCTCTCATGGGGAGAGGGCGGCGCAGTGGTTCAACGGGCTTCCCTCGCACGGCCGAGCGCGGCCCGCGTACGTACGGCGGCGAGGAGAGCGACCGCCGTCGCCGCCAGGGCGGCGCTGACCCACGCGGCACCCCGGTAGTCACCCGTCACCCCGGTCGCGCCGCCTGCGAGCAGCGGCCCCAGGAACGCGCCGACATTGAGCGCGACCGTGGCGAACGAGCCGCTGAGTGACGGAGCTCGGGCCGCGAAGCGCATGACGTGGGCGGCGAGGGCCGAACCGATGCCGAACGACAGCCCGCCCTGGACGATCGTCACGGCGAACAGCGGAACCGCGTGGGCACTGCTCGCGGCCAGCACCGCCCATCCGGTGGCCAAGGCGCACAGCGCGAGCGTCACTCCCCGCCCCAGCTGTCCGCCACCGGCACGGCGGCCTGCCAGGGTGACTCCGGCGAACGCACCCGCCCCGAACACGGCCAGGAGCCCGGGCACCGCGCCACCGGGCAGGTGGGTGACATCCGTGGCGATGACAGCGAGGTAGGCGAAGGTCGCGAACGTCGCGCCGTTGACCACGGCCGCGAGCACCAGGGTCAGCCACACGGTCCGCGACCTCAGCGCACGGGCTTCCTGCCTGATCGAGACGTCGGCACGGCCGGCCGTGCCGGCAGGCGCCGCCCGGAACACCCAGACCAGCGCCGGCAGGCACAGGGCCGCGACGGCCGCGAACACCGCACGCCAGCCGGACCGGTCCCCGAGCACCGCGCCCGCGGGCACGCCGACGACACACGACAGCGTCACCCCGGACAGCAGGACCGCCGTGGCCCTGGCCTGCGCGGCCGGGCCGGCCAGGGCCACCGCGACGGACATGGCCACCGCGAGGAAACCGGCGTTGACGATCGCGGCGACGATCCGTGTGCCGAACAGCAACCAGAAGTCCGTCGCGGCCGCGCCGACGACGTGCACGACGACGAACGCGGCCAAGAAGCCCGCCAGTGCCCGTCGGCGTGACCACCGCGCGCTCAGCGCCGCCATGACCGGCGCACCGATGATCATCCCGATGGCGTACGCGGAGGTCAGGCTCGTCGCGGCTCCCATCGACACGGACAGGTCGCGGGCGATGTCCGGGGCGAGGCCGGACAGCATGAACTCGGAGGTTCCCTGCGCGAAGACGGCAAGGCCGAGGACGTGGATGAACAGAGGCAAGAGGTCGACTCCAGCGATCAGATGCGCGAACAGGAGCATCCGCGCGCCGGACATCGGCCTGCGTCCGTGATGGGGACGAGAGCCCGAGAAGGGGCCGGACACGCGAATCGTGTCCGGTCACCGGAAGCGGGGCCGACCGAGGGAACCGAGTGGTCGCCGGTCAGACGCCGGACCGCCGCCGAGTGACCGGCGGCCGCGCTCTGTCTGATTCGGGGTTCGTCACCCGAGGCACGTTAGCCGTCACCTCGCCGGTGATCAACCGGATTTGAGGGAGGCCGCCTTACGGGCCGTCAGCTCGGGCCGAGGGTGAAGAGTGCGACCGCGAGCAGGACCAGCAGCGTCCAGCCGACGATCCCGATCCTCCGGCGCCGCGGGTCGCGCCCCTGGTGCCATGCGCCGGCCTCGTGCGGTG
>NZ_JBFBBD010000056.1:0-46921 GCF_040689515.1 Streptomyces sp. NPDC051173 | reverse complement strand
CCCGCCCCTTCCCGAACTGGGGGCGAGCCCCCAGGCCCCCGAAGCACGCTTCGCGCGCTGTCCTCAAACGCCGGACGGGCTGGATGGTGCGGACCGTAGCCAGCGAATTCAGCCCGTCCGGCGTTTGAGGACACGCGGCGCAGCCGCGTTGGGGTCCGGGGTCTCCCCGGTTTCGGGAAGGGGCGGGGCTGGGGAACAAGCCCGCCGCAGGCGCGAACAACCGCCACCCGGACACACCCCCGCGCCACCACCCCGCCCCCCACACCGCCTATGACAGGATGGCGCCATGTCTTCCAACGTCTTCTTCGATATCACCATTGACGGCGAGGCCGCGGGCCGTATCGTCTTCAAGCTGCACGACGACGTCGTTCCCAACACGGCGAAGAACTTCCGTGAGCTCGCCACCGGCCAGCACGGCTTCGGTTACGAGGGTTCGAGCTTCCACCGGGTCATCCCGGACTTCATGCTGCAGGGCGGCGACTTCACCGCCGGCAACGGCACGGGCGGCAAGAGCATCTACGGCGAGAAGTTCGCCGACGAGAACTTCCAGCTCAAGCACACCCGCCCGGGTCTGCTCTCCATGGCGAACGCGGGCAAGAACACCAACGGCTCGCAGTTCTTCATCACCACCGTCGTCACCCCGTGGCTGGACGGCAAGCACGTCGTCTTCGGCGAGGTCGTCGAGGGCATGGACCTGGTCAAGAAGATCGAGTCCCTGGGCACCCAGTCGGGCTCGACCCGCGCGAAGGTCACCATCGCGAAGTCCGGGGTCGTGGCGTAACGACGCCCGCACCTCGAGAAACGCCGAAGGGCCGGCCGGTACGGATCATCCGTACCGGCCGGCCCTTCGGCGTTGGAAGCGCCTACCCCTGCTGGAGCTCCTTCTCGCGCTGGACGCGGGCGACGCGGCCGCGGACGAGGTACCAGCCGCCGACCAGCGCCGCCGCGATCACCGGCAGGCACAGGACCGTCGTACGGCTCGGGCCCGGGTCGGACGCCATGATGCCGAGGACACCGGCGAGGAAGACCAGCGTGACGATCTGGGTGTACGGCGCCCACGGCAGGCGGTAGCCGGGGCGGGTGACCCGGCCGTCCTTGGAGCGGTGCCAGAACAGCAGGGAGCAGAGCATGATCATGCCCCAGGTGCCGATGATGCCGATCGCCGCGAAGTTCAGGACGATCTCGAACGCGTCCTTCGGGACGACGAAGTTGAGGCCGACGCCCAGCACGCAGAAGAAGGCGGTGAGCAGGATGCCGCCGTAGGGCACCTGGCCCTTGTTCATGCGGCCGGTGAACTTCGGCGCGGAGCCGGACATCGCCATCGAGCGCAGGATGCGGCCGGTGGAGTAGAGGCCGGAGTTGAGGCTGGAGAGGGCCGCGGTGAGCACGACGAGGTTCATCACGCCGGCCGCGTACGGCACACCGATCTTGGACAGGACGGTGACGAAGGGGCTCTCGTCGCCGGTGAAGGCGTTGTACGGGAGCAGCAGCGCCAGCAGGATGACCGAGCCGACGTAGAAGATGCCGACGCGCCACATGATCGAGTTGATCGCCTTCGGCATGATCTTCTCGGGGTTCTTGGTCTCGCCCGCCGCGACACCGCACAGCTCGACCGAGGCGTAGGCGAAGACGACGCCCTGGATGACCATCAGCATCGGCATGACGCCGGTGGGGAAGACGCCGCCGTGGTCGAGGATGTTGCCCAGGCCCGGGGTGTGGCCGCCGACGTCGTGCTGGGAGGCGAGCAGGAAGACGCCGATGACCAGGAAGGTGATCAGTGCGGCGACCTTGATGATCGCGAACCAGAACTCCATCTCGCCGAAGTACTTCACCGAGATCAGGTTCACGGTGAGGACGACCGCGAGGGCTATGAGGGCGATCACCCACTGCGGCAGGCTGCTGAACGCCCCCCAGTAGTGGGTGTACGTGGCGACCGCGGTGATGTCGGCGATGCCGGTGGTGGCCCAGTTGAGGAAGTAGAGCCAGCCGGCCGTGTACGCGCCCTTCTCGCCCATGAACTCGCGGGCGTAGGAGACGAACGCGCCGGAGGACGGGCGGTAGAGGACGAGCTCACCGAGGGCCCGGACGACGAAGAAGGCGAAGACGCCGCACACCGCGTAGGCGATGAAGAGGGAGGGGCCGGCGCTGTGCAGGCGGCCGCCCGCGCCGAGGAAGAGGCCGGTGCCGATCGCTCCACCGATGGCGATCATGTTGACGTGCCGGGACTTCAGGTCCTTGCTGTAGCCCGCGTCACCGGCGTCGACGTGCTGGGACGCCGGTGCCGTGACAGCTGTGTCGGGCTGGGTGTCGCCCGCGGTGAGCGTGCGGTCACTCATAGAGGTATCGCCTTCTTGGGGGGAGCGGGGCCGGGCCTTGTCTCTGGTTTCCGCGGTGCGGCCACTGTGGGGGAGCGGGGGGCCGGGGTGCCGCCTTTGAGAAGGCGGGATTCCGGTCCTGGCCGGGTGTCGGTCGAGCAGGGCCTTGCGCTGAATGGTGTGAGGCGGGCGCTCCGGACGTCAAGAGTTTGTGAAGATTTGTTTTTTGGTCGTACCCGAGGTAAGGGCTTGTGCGAGTCAGGGGCGGTCGGCTAGTGGGCCGCTTACACGTTTTATGGCCTCGCGGAGGGATTTCCCGGGCCTTCCGGGGCGTGGTTCCCCTTGCCGCACAAGGGAGTTCACCGGTCCGCCCGATCGCGGCACGGCGCCCGGGATTCGTCAAAGGTGAGGATCACCGGCGGGAATGTGGAGAAGAACACGCACCCGTGCCCGGAATGTGTTCCACGCCGCTCGGGGGTGGAAATGGAAAAGCGCTTCCATCCTTCTTTATGTGTATGGGGCAATACATCAGCCGCGGGCGGTGCGCGGCCCGTGGCGGTGACCGGCGAAGATAGGGGCATGACCGAGATCCGCACCCCCCGCCTCATCCTGCGTCGCTGGCACGACGACGACCTCGCGCCCATGGCGGACATCAACGCGGACCCGCGGGTCATGCAGTGGGTCGACGACGGCTCCGTGCGCGGCCTGGACGAGACGGCCGAGGACATCGAGCGCTGGGAGGAGGAGTGGGACGACGAGGGCTTCGGGCTCTTCGCCGTCGAGCTCCTCGGCTCCGGTGAGCTGATCGGCTTCACGGGTCTGTCCGTGCCGGAGTTCCTGCCGGAGGCGGCGCACGAGGTGGCGATCAGCTGGCGGATCGGCTCGCAGTTCTGGGGTCAGGGATATGGATCCGAGGCCGCGCAGGCGACGCTGGAGTTCGCGCTCCAGGACCGCAATCTGGACCGTGTCATCTGCATCAGCCGCCTTGGCGACGAAGCCTCCGCGAATGTCATCCGCAAGCTCGGCATGGCGCCGGAGCGCGAGACGACGCACCCGGAGTACGGCCACGCGCTGAGCATCCACGCCATCGACCTCACGGAATACCAGGGGTAACCGCGGAGCCCGGCCGGACGATTCACGGCAAGCTCCGCCAAACCCCCGCCCGAATGGGGCTGTCACACAACGCTCATATGCCATCGGCCAACCGCGCCCCCCGGCGCGGTCGTCTCTGACGGAGACACCGATAAGCAGGAGCGTTTCGAACCTTGCGCACGAAACAACGGCACGCACGCGAAAAGCGGTTCATCGACTACCCCCGGCGCGGCAGAAGCGGCGTGCGCCGGTGGCTGCCGTCCTGGCGGCAGTTGCTGAGCACGTTCGTGCTGGGTGTCGGCGCGCTGGCCGGGCTGTTCGCCTGGGTGTACGCGAGCGTGGACATCCCCGACGAGAACGCGGCCGCCGTCCAGGAGGCCAACACCTATTACTGGGCGGACGGCACCCAGATGGTCAGCATGGGCAAGGTCAACCGCAATATCGTGCGGCTCTCCGACGTGCCCGAGTCCGCGCAGCACGCGGTGATAGCGGCGGAGAACGAGAGTTTCTACAGCGACCGCGGAGTGTCCCCGAAGGGCATCTTCCGGGCCCTCGTCAGCACGGTGCAGGGGCAGGAGACGCAGGGTGGTTCCACGATCACCCAGCAGTACGTGAAGAACACGTATCTCTCGCAGGAGCAGACCGTCACCCGGAAGGCCAAGGAGTTCATCATCTCGCTCAAGGTCGACCGGACCAAGAGCAAGCAGGAAGTGCTCCAGGGCTATCTGAACACCAGCTGGTTCGGCCGGGGCGCGTACGGGATAGAGGCCGCCGCCCAGGCGTATTACGGCATTCCCGCCAAGAAGCTCGACCCGAGCCAGGGCGCGCTGCTGGCCTCGCTGTTGAAGGGGGCCGAGCTGTACGACCCCTCGACCAGCTCCAACAACCACGAGCGCGCCGAGGGGCGCTGGAAGTGGATCCTCGACCGGCAGGTCAAGACCGGCCGGATGTCCCAGGAGGAGCGGGAGAAATACCGGACCTTCCCCGAGCCCCACAAGCAGTCCATGGCCACCAGCCTCGGCGGCCAGACCGGCTATCTCGTCGACGTCGCCAACAAATACATCAAGTCGCACTCGATGCTGACCGATCAGGACCTGGCCCACGGCGGCTACAAGATCCACACGACCTTCGACAAGAGCCGTGTCCAGCAACTGACCAAATCCGTGCAGGGCGTGCTGGACAAGAACATCGACCCCAAAAAGCGTCCGGCCGACGAGGACGTCCAGGTGGGCGCCGCCTCCGTACGCCCCTCCGACGGCGCGATCCTCGCGCTCTACGGCGGCCCCGACGCGACCAAGCACTTCACCAACAACGCCGATACGTCGGGCGTGCCGGTCGGCTCCGCGTTCAAGCCGTTCGTCCTCGCCGCCGCCCTCCAGCACGGCGCGGAGACGAAGAAGGGCGACCGGCAGGACGTACTGCCCGACAGCTTCTACGGCGACGACGGGCAATTGCAGAACCCGTCGGAGAAAGCACAGCCCGACGATTCCCACCCGAGCCTCCGCCAGGCCCTCGCGAAGGGCGGTAACGCCACTTACGCGCGGCTCGGCAAAGAGGTGGGAATCGACGAGGTGAAGGACACCGCGATCCGCTCCGGGCTGCTCAAGGACAGCATGGCGCCGCCGGACGACTCCTTTCCTCTCGGCACGTCCACGCCCAGCACGATCCGTATGGCCGGCGCGTACGGCACATTCGCCGACGAGGGCCTGCAGAACGACCCCTATTCGGTGACCAAGCTCCTCAAGGACGGCCAGCCGGTCGGCGGTTTCGAGAGCCGGGCCAAGGCGCGGCGCGCGCTGCCGAAGGCGGTGGCGAAGGACGTCTCCGACGCCTTGGGCGGCGCGGGCCGCACCGGCGACCAGGACCGGCTGAGGTCGGCCTGGTACGTGGGATACACGAAGGAGATCTCCACGGCGGTGACCATGTTCCGGATGAAGCCCGAGGACGGGAAGCTGCTGCCCATGTCGGACGTGGGCGGCGACACGTCGCAGCGGGGCAACGGCTTCCCGGAGCGGATCTGGGCCGACTACACGGGCGCGACGCGGTCCGCGTCCTGACGGCCGGTGCCGACGTCCTGACGGTTGGCGCCCGCGTCCTGACGGCCGGCGCCCACCCGGTGGCCCTCGCCGGCCGCCGCGCGGCGCAGCACCTCGGCCAGCTCGTCCGGGCACGAGAGCATCGGCCAGTGCCCGGTGGCGAGTTCGAAGAAGCCCCACCTGGGCTCCGCGAGCTCCTGGAAGCGCGGGTCACCCGACGCCACCAGGGCCTCCACCATCGCGATGCCCGGCCCGCCCGCCGTGCAGAAGACGCCCGTCATCGGCATCCCGGCGGTGCCGCCCGCCAGCCGCAGCGGCTGGGTGAACGTGCCCAGCGGCTGCGGCGCGGCGAGGCGGTTCAGCCGCACGCGCGCCTCCTCGGACACCCCCGTGAGGTTCGCCGGGTTCCGCGCCTCGTCCAGCGCCGGCGGCATCATCCGCCAGCCGTCCTGGGCCTCCGCCGCCCGGCGTAGCATCGCCTCGCGGATCACCTCGTCCTGCATCTGCTCCCGCACCTGGCCGAGCATCGAGTGCCCGTCCTGCGGGAGAGGCGCGTCCACATAGACGACCCGCGAGACGCGCTCCGGGCGCCGGTCGGCGGCCGCCAGCACCGGATAGCTGCCGTAGCAGTGGGCGACCAGCACCACTTCCGGCGCGTCCACGTGGTCGATCAGTTGCGTCAGATCCTCGGTGTGGGTCTCCAAGTCGGTCTGCGGCCCGGCGAGATGGCGGCGGTCGCCCATGCCCGTGAGCGTCGCCTCGTACGCCTCGGAACCCGCCGCCCGCAGCCGGCCGGCCACCTCCCGCCACAGCCAGCCGCCCATATGAGTGCCCGGTACCAGCACGAACGCCGTCATGTCTGTCTCCTCGTGATCGGGCACGGCCACCCCCGTGGGCCGTGCGCGTTGACCAGTACGGTAGGAACTCCCCCTGAGGGAGGTTCAAGCCTTGTCGACCGACGAGATGTGGAGCATCGGAGAGCTCGCCGAGCACGCGGGAGTCACCGTCAAGACGGTGCGCTTCTACTCCGACCGCGGTCTGCTGCCCGAGACCGATCGCAGCGGCGGCGGCCACCGCCGGTACGGCCCCGAGGCGCTCGACCGGCTCCGCCTGATCCGCTCACTGCGCACGCTGGACCTCCCGGTGCCGGAAGTGGGCCGGGTCCTGGAGAAGGAGGACGCGCTGGAGGACGCCGTCGCCCGGCAACTGCGCGAACTCGGCTCGCAGATGGCCGCTCTGCGCTGGCGCGAGGCCGCCCTCCAACTGCTCCAGGACTGCACCCCCGGGGAACGCGCCGACCGGCTGCGCCTCATAGGCGCCGTGGGCACCCCGCCCAGCACGGCCGCGCTCGCCCGCTTCTGGCGCGGCTGGCTGCCCCCGCGGCTCCCCGCCCGGCTGGTGACCGTGATCGTCGACCAGGCCGTCCCGCAACCGCCCGCCGCACCGACCCCGGCGCAGGTACTGGCCTTCGCCCGCCTGCACGCGTTCGCCTCCGGCCCTTGCCCGAACACCGGCCGCCCGGTGGCGCGCCGCCCCGACCCGGACTACCGCCCCGACGTCCTCTTCGACGGCCTGATCGAGGCGTACGCGCTGGCCGCACCGGACGTACGGGGCGCGCGCCCGCCGCGCGGGGGCGAGGCCCTCGACTGCTTTGTCTCCGCCCATGCGCGGGCGCGCGGCGTACGGGACACAGCCGTCTTCCGCCGCGAACTCGGCGTCCAGCTCGCGTCGGAGCTCCGCATCGACGACTACTGGCGACTCACGGCGGTGGTGACGGGCTCACCGGACCCGACACCGGGGGCGACGGACGCGTGGCTGTGCGCGGCGCTGAGTTCGAGGGCTGGGTAAGTCAACCCCTTGACCAGCAATAACCTCCCCAAGTTACGATCAAGGGGTTCGATTCGGGGGAAGGCGCTGACACCATGACAGGTCACGACGGCACGACGGCCGTTCCCGGACCCAAGTCCGTCGAGGCGAACCTCTGGGGCTCGACGCTGGTGTTCTCCTTCTTGTGCCTGCTGTCACGGGTGGGCCGGGCCTCGCAACTCTTCGACCGCGTCGACGGCATCACCGTGATCCTCTACGTGCTCGGCTGGGTCGGTCCCGTCCTCGCCCTCGCGCTGTGCGCGGCGCGACGGCGCAAGCCCTGGAACGGAGCGGTCGTGCCGGTGGCCGTCCACGCCGCTTCGGGGTTGTTGTACGGGGTGGGCATCGGGTGGGAGTGACCCGCGCTCGCACGGGCACTTCCCCCGCCTAGGCGTCGGACGTGTAGCTTATGAAGTCCGCCCAGGCGTGGGCGGGGACGGCGAGTTGGGGGCCGTTTCTGCGCTTCGAGTCGCGTATGTGGATGGTGTCGGGCTGGGCGGCGATTTCGACGCATTCGGCGCCTTCGTCGTCGCTGTAGCTCGACTTGCACCATGCCGACGGTGGGGTCGTCATTCCTGCATCAACTTCCTGAGGTATTCCGCCGAATCTTCGGCGCTGAGGGCTTGGGACCGGAACATGCCGTAGCGCTGCATGTAGCCGCTGACCTCGTTCCGGTCCGTGAGTAGTGTGCTGGTCCCCTGGCACTCCAGGTAGACGTGATTTTCGTGCTCAGGGCTCTCCACCAAGACCATCGAGCCGTTCAGTGAGCCGTGTTGGCATCGATCGGCCGGGAGGACGTGGATGTATACGTTGGGCAACGCGCCGACATCCAGCAGGCGTTGCAGTTGCCTGGCCATGGCATCACGCCCACCGACCCTGGTGCGCAATGCAGCCTCGTAGATCACGAAGATGAAGAGCGTGGTCGGCCTTTGCGTCAGCATCTCTTGTCGCCGCATCCGAGTCGCCAGACGCTCTTCGAGGGTCGCCTGGTCCACGGGTGGGCATTGGCCACTCATGAGGATCCGCGCGTATTCCTCGGTCTGGAGCAGACCCGGGATCAGGACGGTCTGGTAGTTGTGGATGGCGACTGCGATGGACTCCGCCTCCAGGAAGGCGTGCGCACGGGCGGGAGCCCGGTCCGGCTGCAAGTATGCGTACGCGGCCTTCAGCTTCCCTTGTGCCCCGCACAGATCGTCTGCGATCTCAAGCACGCGAAGCGTGGGCCGTCGTCGGCCCTGTTCCATCGATTTGATCGTCTCGGCGCCGTAGCCCGCCTCCGCCGCCAGCTCCTCGCGGCTGACGCCCGCTTCCACGCGCCACAGCTTCATCTGGTTTCCGCAGTACCGCCATGCCGTCGGCGGATTGGCGAGTTCACCCGTCATCGGTACCTGCCCGTCCCTAGTCCTCTGGGTACCAAGGGACGTTAGGGCGCGCAAGCGTCGAACACGTCGGGTTCGAATCAATTTCTCCCGCACGAGTGAAGGAGGCGGGGCGCCGGGCAACGGCGCCCCGCCTTCGGGAGGTTCAGACGCGGCTGCGAGTGGAGCGCAGATGCTGGGCCACCGGTGCCAGGGAACCGTACAGCGCCTTGAGGTCCGTCTCGCCTGCCGGCGACTCGTCGCCGAAGGCGCTGGGAAGGCTTATTGGAGGCACACAGCGTGACGAGGGATGTTGCGCCGACGTTCTCTGGTGTCCTTCCAACGCCTTGGCGGCGTTGAGCCTCGCGCGTTCCATCACGTCGACAGGGGTGTCGGCAGTAAGAACAGGCTCAAGGGTTGTCGACACGTGCCGCAGTGATCGTCACCGGCAGGTTCCGCTCCTACGGGGCCGCCCGGCGGTTCCTGTCCGCGTTCAGCGCCGTCAGGTGTCGGATCACTCAGCGGTAGCGGGCGGCTTGGCGCCGCCGGGAGGGCTCCGTCACGTCGGGTATCGCCCCGGCCCCCGAGCCCGGAGTTCCGTCCCAGGTCCGGATCTTGGCCGCGACCCGCGCCAGACGTGCGTCGCCCGGACGCACGGTACGGAGACGTTCAGGCCGGTGCCCGCCACGTGACGGGTCACGATGTCACCGCCGTCGTCGGCGGCCCTCTGCATCTCCCATCCGCTGGCGGACGGTCGGCTGGTGAGAAGCCGACGGCGCCGGGCTTCGACGCGGCGCAGGGCCTCCTTCAGGTCGTCGTCCCTGAGGGGCTGCGGTGCGGCGACGGCCGGGGTGGCGAGGAGCCCGGTGGAGGCGAGGCTTACGGTGGCGGTGACACCGGCCGCGGCGATGAGAGCGTGTCTGCGGGTTATGCCGGTGGGGCTCAACGGGTCAGCCTTTCCTCCGTGTTGTCGTGTGCTGCTTGTGGTGGAGAACGACGGAGGCGAGGGTGCAGATGAGGGCGAGCAGCAGAAAGAGAGCGACGGTTGGGTTGATGTAGCTGGGGATGACGATGGAGTAGTCGTGGCCGTTCGATACCTCGCACACGGCACGCAGCGGAATGAAGTCGCCTCTGAGGCCGATCAGGGTCGATGCTCCCGAGGGGCGCTGCCGCTCGCATCTCTGGGCCAGTTCATGGACTGTCAGGAAGAGGAAGTGGAGGCACCCCCATACGTAGACGGCGAGCGCGGCGGCGGCCGTCAGCAGGGACAGATCCCGCCATAGGCAGAAGGGGGTGTATTCCTGGCGGACCTGTCGGGTGAGCCGCGAGCACAGGTACCCGATGAGGCTCAGCAGAGTCGCCCCGCCGGCGCTCAGAATGGCGATCAGAACTGCGAAGTTGTGCCCTTGCCAGGGGTTGGATGCCGTAATCACGATCTGTCAGGACTCGCGAATGATGCGGTTGTACTTCTCGAAGATGTCGTAAAGGGGCATCCGAAGCTTCGCGTCAGCGACTGCGACTTCACCAAAGCCCTGGTAGCGGCGGAGGATCTCGAAGGTCTCGGTGTAGTCGAGTGCGGGGCGACGTATGGGGGTCTCGGCATGGTCGCCCGCCTTGTCGTCGGCTGCCCGGATGGGCAGGTGCGGGACAGTGCTCAGATTGAACACGTTGTCCTGGTTGGCCTTGGCGCCGACCGAGGGCACAACACCTCTGTCCTCCGGCTGCGAGTGACATGCCGCCAGAACTGCGACCAGGATCACGGCCAGGGCGGAATCGCGAAACCGTGCGAAACTCAAGCCCGTCATGGTCCCCCGATGTCCATGCGCGCTTATGCCAACTTGCTTGATGTGTAGGCAAGTTGATGCTTTGACGGCATGGATGCACGGTAGCCCTGGAGTGGAAGTGCCGCAAGTGCTTTCGTTGGCCACGAATGTGCAAGATCCAGCCAGAGGGTATGTGCTGGCCGCGGCCGCGGCCCCTACTACGAGGCGCCCCAGGTGGACTCCGGGAGGAGGAGCTACAGCCGCTGCACCCCCGAGATTCTGCTCCGGTCACAGGCTCCGCTCCGGCCAGGCGGGTGATCGCCTTGTTCCGGTCCCGCAGCGCCGGCAACCCGGTCAAGTGCTCATGAACTTGCGCCGTTGCGCGAGGCTGACGAAGAGGTCATCGAACCGGGCCGCGTAGTCTTCCAGCGGTCCCGGCGCAGGCAGAAATGCACGGCGCGTGGTCATCTTCGGCCCCCAGTGCGGCAGTCGGCTCTCTACCACCGGCCTACGGCCCGCCCTGCCGCCAACCCCGAATACCGCTGGACTTAACGAACTACCGGTACAAACAGTGGGTTATGAAGTCGGCCCAGGCGGGTGCGGGCACGGTGAGTCGGGGGCCGTTTCTGCGCTTCGAGTCGCGTATGTGGATGGTTTGGGAGCCGGTGGCGACTTCGACACACTCGCCACCGGCGGTGGTGCTGTAGCTGGACTTGGACCATGCCAGCTCGGTGTTCATAGACTCTCCGCCAACTTCCTTATGAACTGCGTCGACTCCTCGGGGCTGAGGGCGTATCGAGCGATCATTGCATGGCGCTGGGTGAGGTCACTGATCCTCTCGGGATCCGAGCACAGTGAACTGCCGATCTGACCCTCTTCGTAGACGAGCCACTTGCGCTCTGGTGTCTCCAGCAGGAGAAACGACCCATCGAGCCCAGGATGTGCGCCCTCGATCGGCAACACTTGGATGACGATGTTGCGCTGCTCGGCTGCTTGCAGCAGATGGAGCAGCTGTCGTCTGTGAGCTTCAGGGCAGCCAAGGGTGTTACGCAGGGCAGCCTCTCCGATGACGAAGCTGAATGCCTTGGCTTGCTCTTGGAGGATGGCCTGCCGCGCGAGGCGCGCTTTCACCCGTTCCTCGACTGTCTCGTCGGTCAGAGGCGGCCAGTGCGTGTTGAACAGTGTCCGCATGGTCGATTCGGTCTGAAGCAAGCCCGGGATGAGGAGAGGCTGATACGAGCTGAGGGCGATTGCCTCGCCCTCGTACAGCATGAACTCCCGGGCGTAGGGGACGAACGGCTCCGGCTGCAAGTACACATACGCGGCCTTCAGCTTCCCTTGTGCCCCGCACAGATCGTCTGCGATCTCGAGCACGCGAAGCGTGGGCCGTCGTCGGCCCTGTTCCATCGATTTGATCGTCTCGGCGCCGTAGCCCGTCTCCGTCGCCAGCTCCTCGCGGCTGACGCCCGCTTCGGTGCGCCACAGCTTCATCTGGTTTCCGCAGTACCGCCATGCTGTCGGCGGATTGGCGAGTTCACCCGTCATCGGTACCTGCCCGTCCCTAGTCCTCTGGGTACCAAGGGACGTTAGGGCGCGCAAGCGTCGAACACGTCGGGTTCGAATCGATTTCTCCCGCACGGGTGAAGGCGGGGCGCCGGGCAACGGCGCCCCGCCTTCGGGAGGTTCAGGCGCGGCCGCGTGTCGCGCGCAGATGCTGGGCCACGGGCGCCAGCGAACCGTACAGCGCCTTGAGGTCCGTCTCGCCGAGCAGGTCGATGAAGTGCTGGCGGACGGAGGCGACATGGTGCGGCGCCACCCGTCGCATCGTGTCCCAGCCCTGCTCCGTGAGGACGGCGTAGAGGCCGCGCCGGTCGGACTCGCAGTTCTCGCGGCGGACCAGGCCCGCGTTCTCCATGCGGGTGACCTGGTGGGAGAGCCTGCTCTTCGACTGGAGCGTGGCCGTGGCGAGGTCGCTCATCCGCATCCGGTGGTCCTCGGACTCCGAGAGGTTCACAAGGATCTCGTAGTCGTTGTTGGTGAGGCCGAAAGGCTGGAGATCCCTCTCCAGCTGATGCATCAGCAGCCGGCTGACGTCCAGATGGGCGCGCCAGGCGCGCTGTTCCTCTTCGCTGAGCCAGCGAGTGCCGTTCTCGGTGTCCATAGACATAGAGGAATTCTACCTAAGAAAGTTGAATACTGAACCAGTGTGGAGTGCGGGCGTGAGGTCAAGCGTTCGACGTCACACTCCGCAGGGTACCGCTCACAGCCCGAAGCGGCGCTGGAGGTCCCCCAGCTGACCGGGCATGCGGGGCATAGATGGCTGATTATGCGGGCTTGCGTGCGGGACCCCCTCCTGCTCAGGGGTCTCGCCGGTGGGAATTTCAGCCATCAACTTTTCTGTGGACTGGAGCAGCACCGTACCGGCGCCGACGAACTCGAATTGGTGCTCCTCGCCCGATGTCCCGCCGAGGCCCGTCCAGGCGCGTACGCCGCCGAGCACGCCCTTCAGGTACTGGTGGTCGTAGTGGTGGCAGGGCGAGGGGCAGTCGGCCCAGCCGACGAGGGCCTGGGGGTCGACGCGGATCGGGGGTTCGGCGAAGACGACGGGGCCGTTGGAGGCGGCCACGAATTTGCCGGTGCCGATCAGCGTGAGGAATCCGGGAACGATCGACTGCTTGAGGGAGAGGGAGGGCTGGAAGGCGAGCAGATTGCCCGAGCGGACGGTGAGGTTGCCGTCTTCGAGGTCGTAGGAATTGACGTCGAAGGAGCGGTCCGCGAGCAGCATCCTGCCCCGGCCCTCGGCGACGACCCAGTCGGCGGCGTGCAGCGGACTGTGGAAGCTGGAGCGGATGAGCGCGTCCAGGTACCCGTGGCCGATGCCGTGGAATTCGATGCGCCCGTAATAGGCGATCATCTTCCCCTTCTGGAGGAACCACTGGCCGTCGAGGTCCACACTGAAGGCGTACGGATTGACGTTGTCGTCGACCGGGAGCGTATGCGCGTCGTAGATGACCGGGCCGTTCACAATTTCTCCTCCGACGCCTGTACGTAGACCGTGCCCTGGCCCGAGAGTTCGAGCTGGAAGGCCTCCCCGGAACCGCGTCCGATCATTTCCCGCCAGCCGATGGCGGTGGACAGCTTGTTGCGTACGTCGCCGCGGTGGGCGACGTACGCCTGCGGGTCGACGTGGACGGGACGGCCCGGGACGATGGGCAGCTCGATGAAGCCGCCGTGGGCCATGACCGCGACGTCCCCCTTGCCCTTGAGCGTCGTGGTGAACAGCCCCTGCCCTGTGACCTGGCCGCGGACCATGCCCATGACGCCGCCCTGCGAGCCCATGAACATCGTGCCCTGCTGGAGGGAGCCGTCGAAGGCGAGCAGGCGGTCGGCCTCCACGTAGAGGGTCTCGCCGTTGAGCTCGATGACGTGCACGTGGTGGCCGCCGTGGCCGAACATCACCGTGCCGTCGCCCTCGACGGCCATCAGCGGCGTGGCCTCGTTGGCGACGCGGCGGCCGATCATGCTCAGCACGCCGCCCTGGCCGCCGGTGATGCTGGGCGTGAAGGAGACGTCGCCCTTGTAGGCGAGCATCGCGCCGCGCTGGCTGAACATCCGCCGCCCGGGGACGACGCGGGCCTCGACCATGCGGGAGTTGAGGAGGCGGAAGGGCATCAGAGGTCACCGCCGATCGTGTTGCGCTCGCTGGGCTGGACGTACACCAGGCCGTCGCCCTCGAAGCGGATCTGGAACGCCTCGCCCGAGCCCTCGCCCATGAAGGTCCGGAAGTTCACACCCGACTGGAAGTGCTGCTTCAGCCGGCCGGTGTGCGCGATGTACGCGCCGGGGTCGACCTGGAGCGGCATGTCCGGCGCCACGCGCAGCACGACCGCCGAGCCGTCGGACATGATCGCCGCCTGGCCCGTGCCCTCCACCGTCGTGGTGAAGAGGCCGTTGCCCTGGGACGCGCCGCGCAGGCCGGTGAACGTGGTGCCGGTGCGGAGGCCGCCGTCCGAGCAGAGCAGATTGCTCGACTCCACGTAGAGCGTCTCGCCGCGCAGCGTCACGAGGTTGATCTCGCTCGCGCGGTCGGCGAAATAGCAGGTGCCGCGGCCTTTCACCTCCATCACTTCCATCTGTTCGCCGGTGAGCCTGCGGGTGACCATGCCGCGCAGGCCGTCACCGCCACCGGTCATCTTCTTGAACGACATCTCGCCCTCGTACGCGACCATCGCGCCGTTCTTGGCCTTGACCGAATCCCCGGAGAGATCGACAGCGAGAACCTTGCTCCCTTGGAGCCGAAACTGAGCCACGCCCCGACGCTAGCGTCACGGCGTGGCGCTCCGACAGGGCCTTGGTCCCTGATCGGACCCGGATCCGGTGATCGACAACGCTGCTGCAAGAATGGCTGCCACGCTTGTGAATACCCTCACAAGCTGTAGTCGTCCCGATACGTCCCGAACCCGAAGGTTGCCCCCGTGGACATCAAGACCGCCACCGCCCTGCGCCGGCTCCGCCTGGTCTCCGCCCCGGAGGCCATTTCCTTCATCGTGCTGCTCGTCTGCTCCGTCCTGAAGCGGACCACGAGCTTCAACGCCGTGCCGGTCATGGGCGTCGTGCACGCGATCCTCTTCCTCCTCTACCTCGTCTTCTGGCTCGACGCCTGGAACAAGACCAAGTGGAGCGTCAAGACCGCCGCCCTCTACTTCGTCCTCTCCGTCCTCCCCACCGGCGGCTTCTTCGCCGAGCGGATGCTGCGCCGCGAGGCCGAGGCGACCGTCATCGCCGCCCGCGCCCGCAAGGAAGGCACGGTCAACGCATGATCGTCGCCTTCTCCGTCTCCCCGCTCGGCGCGGGCGAGGACGTCGGTGAGTACGTCGCGGACGCGGTCCGCGTCGTCCGCGAATCCGGCCTGCCCAACCGCACGGACGCGATGTTCACGTCCGTCGAGGGCGAGTGGGACGAGGTCATGGACGTGGTCAAGCGCGCGGTCGCGGCGGTCGAGGCCCGCTGCGGCCGGGTCTCCCTGGTCCTGAAGGCGGACATCCGCGCGGGCGTCACGGACGGCTTGACGTCGAAGGTGGAGACGGTGGAGCGGTACCTCTCCGAGGGGTGACCTGATTTTCCGGAACGGTCCGGTTCGAAGCACGTGCTTCGAACCGGACCGTTCGTCGTCACTCAGGCTCCAGGCCGAGCCGCCGGCGTACGGCTTCGTGCGGAACGCCGACCGCCGCGCCGGTGGCCTGCCGCTCCCGGTACCGGGCGAGCGCGACGGCGTCCTCGTGACCGGCCTCGACGGCCGCGAGATCGGGCTCGCCGAAGCGGGCGCGCAGGGCCTGGAACGCCGTGACCTTGTCCTCGCCGAACTTCCGCACGTGCGAGGCGTAGTCGTCGGCGGAGAGGAACCTCGGCGGCGTGGACTTCGTGTGGAACTTGTCCGCGTACATCACGAGTTGTTCCTCGGCGCTCTCGGCCAGATAGTCGGCCACGGGCACGGGCAGCCCCTGCTCCCGGACGTCGTGCCGGGTGAGGCCGACCCCCGTATGGCACGAACAGAACCGGCACAGGCGCTCCGGAAGACCTTCCCGGCGGAGGATCTCGTGGCCGAGCACCCCGTGGCGGATGTAGCTGCCGTGATCGATCCGCCCGGCGTCGTCGTAGAGCCGGTAGACCCCGATGTCGTGCAGCAGGGCACCCGCGCGCACCAGTCCGGCGTCGAGCCCGTGGCCGTCACGGGCCAGGAGCTGCTCCGCGACGCGGCAGACGATCTCGCAGTGCGCGTACACGAGGTCGAGGGCTTCCTGGCCGGGAGCGTACTTCTCGTGCAGCGCGCGCACTTCTCGATCCGTCGGCAGGGTCACCGGGGCAGCGTACGCCGCCCGGCGGCCGGCCCCCGGCCATTAGACGAGCGTGAGCAGCTCGCGGTAGTCGTCGTTCCACAAGTCCTCGTCCGCGTCCGGGAGGAGCAGGACGCGGTCGGGGATACGGCTCGCGCGTGGCGTGCCCGGCCCGAGGCCGGTCAACGGGCAGGGCCAGGGACGACCTCGAGCCGCCGCTCGCCGTGTGTGCGGGGCGTGAGCACGTCGGTGTAGTGGTGGTCGGTGGAAAGGATCAACGGCCTCTGCAGCCGCCACGCCAATGCCGCGTTGATGGTGTCGGCCAAGCCGAGGGCCTGTCCCATATATTTGCGCATGAGCGCCTCCGCCTCGCTCAGGATCGCGCCGTCAACGGCGGCGATCTGCAGCGCCCCCGTCCGAGCGAGTGCGCCGAGCCGTGTCACCGCTTCCACAGCGGCGCGTTCGCCGACACGAGCGGTAAGCAGATGATCAAGCTCGGTCAGGACCATGGGGGAGACCATCAGAATGCGCGCGGTGGTCAGTGCTCCTACCGCGCGTTCGTGATCGGCGTCCTTACGGTTGAAGGCGGCGAGCAGTACGCACGTATCGACGACGGCAATCGTCGGTGCCATGAAAGTGGCGCTCATTGCCCGAGCCCCTCGCGCAAGTACTCGTCGGTGCGGGCGGCCAAGTCGGTCGGGCCGTCGAAGAATCCCCAGTAGTCCTCGCCGAAGCTCTCGCCGATCGGGGCCGACGGGATGACCAGCGTCCCGGCGGCCCATTCGATGGCCAGAGCCTCGGGCGTACGTCCGAGAACGGCGGCCAAGTCGCGGAGCAGCGCGGCCCGGGTGCCGGTGACCGTCACCCCGACGGTGATCTCCTGCTCGGCCGGAGGCGGGCTGTCAGCGGGCGGGTTGCTCATCGCGGTCGTTCTCCTTGCTGGATGTGTCCTCCCATCGTGCCCGCCTCCGCCGAATCGCACCGCGCTGGACACTCAAGGAGCACGCCGGTGGACGTTTGTGCGGCCGGTGCTTCCTGAGGGACGGGCGATCGGCGTATGTCTCAGCGTGCGGGACCCTGCCCGTCCGGTGTCGTCGCCGCTGTCGTGACGTCGGTCGCCGACTCCACCATGTCCGGGCCGTACACGTCCGAGTGGACCACCTTCAGCAGGAGGCAGAACGTGCCGTTCAGGCCGTGGCGGCGGGCCAGTTCGGTGTGGTGGCGGGTCAGGTAGCGTATGGCGGCCTGGTTGGTGATCGCGCGCTGGCCCGACGCGAGGAAGACCGGGCGGCCGCCGCCCGGGCCGGTGAGGCGGGCGAGGAGGACGTACTCGGCGGTGCCCTTCTCCACGCGGTAGGTCTCGCCGCCGATGGTGAACGCCCCGCCGTCGCGCGTGTTCTCGTAGTCCGCGTTCACCTCGACCCCGGGCAGCATCGAGCGCAGGTGCGCCTGCGTGCGCTGGTTCGATGCCGGGCCTCCCACGCAGAACTCCGTCCGTATGCCGAAACCCTGGCGGGCGCTGTCGTGCACGACGATGTCGGCCTGCGCGCCGCACTCCTTGATCAGCGCGGACAGTTCCAGCAGCGCGAAGGTGTCGTAGCGCGAGACGCCGTGCCTGCTCGCGGTCGGATCCTGATTGACGACGAGCAGGCACTCCGTACCCCCGGGCAGCCCGAAGAACGTCTGCTTGCGCCGCAGTTGCCGCCGCCACAGGAAGGCCCGGAAGAACCAGCCGGCGGCCGCGCTGATCCCGCTCGCGAGCAGGCCCAGGACGATGTTCCGTACGTCGTCGTTCATGAGGGCGGAGCATACGGGCCGGCCCCCGGCCATTAGACCAGCGTGAGCAGCTCGCGGTAGTCGTCGTTCCACAAGTCCTCGTCCGCGTCCGGGAGGAGCAGGACGCGGTCGGGGCGGAGGGCGTGCCAGGCCTGTTCGAGCAGCGCGGTCAACTGCCTGAGTGCCGCGCCCGGATCGGCGAGCATGACGCGGCCCGCCGACGTCCGCGCCGCGCCCGGAGTGTCGGCGAGGCTTCGCGCGAGCTCGCGCCGTACGACGTCGAGGCCGGTGGTCCGTACGCGCGCCAGTTCCTCCTCGAAGGAGGCCAACGGGCCCTCGGGCGGCGGGCAGAGGAAGTCCGGGTGATAGCCCCGCACCGGGTTCAGCAGCGTGATCGGAGAGAGGTCGAGCCCGGCGGCGGCCTCGCGGCAGCGCCGTAGCCACGGCAGGTGGTAGCCCTGCCGCTCCGGGCTCAGCAGCGTGTAGACGGCCTGGTGCGTCTCCCACAGCGGGGAGATGGCGAAGCGGCAGCGCAGCAGGTCGTCGGCGCCGAAGCGCATGCGGTACGGCATGGGGAGCTGCCTTTCCGGTCGTCGCGCCGGACGCGGCGCGCCCCGCCGGGGGGTTCGCTTCCGGCAGAGCGCGGCCCTCAGGGAAATGCAAAATTTCCCGATCATCCTATGTCGGCCTTGACGATCCCTTTGCCCGAGGGTCGGCCCGGCGGTCGGGCCGGGAATTCCGATCCATGATCGAGAATTCGCGGCCCGGCGCGCTCAGGAGACCGCGTTCCCCTGAGAAGCCGCGCCCCGCGCGCCCCTCTTCCGCAGCATCAGCCAGCCGAGAGCCAGCAGCACCACCCACACGCCCATCACATACAGCGCGACCCGGCTGTCGGAACTCCACGCGATGAGCACGGTCACGAGGGCGAAGAAGGCGAGCGCGAGCCAATTCGTATAGGGAGCGCCCGGCATGCGGTAGGGCGACGGTTCCGCGCGGCCCGCGGCGACGGCGCGTCGATAGCGCATGTGTGTCACCAGAATGACGCTCCAGACGAGAATCGCGCCGCCCGTGGAAACCGAAGTGATGTAGGTGAACGCGTGGTCGGGGTCGAGCGCGTTGATGAGCACGCCCGCTCCCATGGTCACCGCCGAGACCGCCAGCGCCGGTGCCGGGACGCCGCGCCCCGTCAGCCTGGACAGTGCCTTGGGCGCGTGGCCGTTGACCGAGGCCGTACGCAGCATGCGTGCCGTCGAGTAGAGGCCGCCCGCGTTGCACGAGGAGAGGGCCGCGGTGAGCACGATGAAATTGACGATGCCCGCGGCCGCCGGAATTCCGATCTTGGCGAAGGCGGCGACGAACGGGCTGACGCCGGGGTGGAATTCGGTCCAGCTCACCACGGAGAGGATCACGAGCAGGGTGCCGATGTAGAAGAGGCCGAAGCGCAGCGGAAGGCTGTTGATGGCCCGCGGGATGTTCTTCCGGGGGTTCTCCGCCTCGCCCGCGGTGACGCCGACGAGTTCCACACCGAGATAGGCGAACAGGACGATCTGGAGCGTCATCAGGGAGTTGTGCACGCCATGGGGAGCGATGCCGCCGTCCTGCCAGAGGTGGGTCACCGAGGCGGTTTTCCCGACGTCGCCGAATCCGATGACGAGCACCCCGATCCCGATCAGGATCATGCCGACGATCGCGACGACCTTGACGAGGGCGAACCAGAATTCCAGCTCACCGAACGCCTTCACCGAGATGAGGTTCACGGCGAGCAGGACGACGAGGGACACCAGGGCCGTCTGCCATTGCTCGATCCCGGGGAACCAGTACTTCACGTACTGCCCGGCGGCGGTGATCTCGGCCATGCCGGTCGTGACCCACATGATCCAGTAGGTCCACGCGGTGGCGTATCCCCAGAAAGGCCCGAGGAACTCCCGCGCGTATTCGGCGAAACTGCCCGCCACGGGCTTGTGGGTGAGCAGTTCGCCGAGCGCGCGCATGACGAAGAGGAGCACGACGCCGGCGATGGCGTACCAGATGATGAGGCTGGGCCCGGCCTGGGATATCGCGGTCCCGGCGCCGAGGAAGAGGCCGGTCCCGATCGTGCCGCCGATGGCGATCATCTGGATCTGCCGGGACCCCAGACCGCGCTGGTAGCCCTCCGGCGAATCCTCCGCCTGGCCGCCCGCGGCTTTCGCTGTGGTTTCGCCCGTTGTCGGTGGCTGCATCCACGGAACCCTTCTCGTACGGATCTTGGGCTCGCGACCCTAGATAGCGATACGGGCGGCGACAAGTCGCTTTCGGTCCGGCGGAGCCCGCGCCTTCGTCTCCGGCCGAAACTCTGGGCCCCGGTCGCCCCCGTCGCCACGCTGGCGCCATGGCCACCACTTCGCAGAGTGTCAGCGCCGCCTCGCGCGGCTATCGAGCCGTGTTCGGCGTGCGGGAGTTCCGGGTCGTCTTCGCGGCGCATCTGCTGTCGCTGCTCGGGATCGTCGTCGGGGAGATCGCGCTGTCCGTGCTCGTCTACCGCCTGACGGGGTCGCCGCTCATGACCTCGCTGACCTTCGCGCTCGGCTTCCTGCCGTATCTCGTGGGCGGGACGCTGCTGTCGGGGGTCGCCGACCGGTACCCCGCGCGGCGTGTCCTCGTCGTCTGCGATCTCCTCTGCGCGACCGGCGCCGCCGCCATGGCCCTGCCCGCCACACCCGTCGCGGGGCTGCTCGTGCTGCGGTGCCTGAACGCCGCGGTCGGGCCCGTGTTCTCCGGGACGCGGGCGGCGACGCTGGGGGAGATCCTCGGCACGGGCGATCTCTTCGTCCTGGGGCGGTCGTTGATCCGGCTGGTGTCGCAAGGGGCGCAGCTCGCGGGATTCGGCGTGGGCGGGCTGCTGCTCACCGTCGTGTCACCGCGCGCCGCCCTGCTCGCCTCCGTCGCCGGATTCCTCGCCTCCGCCCTGCTGCTGCGCCTGGGCACCCGGCGCCGGCCGGGGCGTACGCGGCGGGCCGGCGCGCTGCTGGCGGCCTCGGTGTCCGGGCTGCGGGAGCTCTTCGGGCAGCGCCGCATACGGGCGTTGCTCCTGTTGTCCTGGATACCGCCGTTCTTCCTGGTGGCCCCCGAGGCGCTGGCAGCTCCGTACGCCGACCGCACGGGAGCCGGACCGGTCGGCCTGGGGCTGCTGCTGTGCGGGATGCCGGTGGGGACGATCGTCGGCGAGGTGCTCGCGGGCTCGCTGCTCGGGCCGCGCGGCCGGGAACGCCTCGTGCTGCCGGTGGCCGCCGTGCTGCTGCTCCCCTTCCTCGTGTACGCGACGCGGCCCCCGCTCGGGCTCGCGCTGCCCGCCGTCGCCCTGGCGGGCATGGGGATGGCGTACACGCTGGGTCTTGACCAGTGGTTCGTCGCCGCCGTGCCGGAAGAGCTGCGCGGCCGCGCGATGACCGTGCAGACGGCGGGGACGATGACGCTCCAGGGCCTGGGCATGGCGCTCGCCGGCGCGGCCGCCGAATTCGTGCCGGTGCACGAGGTGGTGGCCGGGACCGGCGTGCTGGGTACGGTCGCGGTGGGAGCGGTGATCCGCGGTGTCGTACGCTCCCTCCACAGCAAGTGATCTTCAGGGGGAGTTGCTCATGTTCGGTGGAGGCAAGCGGAGCCCGCAGGTGTTCGTGCTGCGTGACTCGCAGGCGATCGCCGAGGCCGTGCGCGAGGCGCTGGCCGGCGCGACCGACGAGCAGCGGCCGGGTCTGGAGCTGGCGGCCGGGCTGATCGCCAGGTACGCGGAGCGGCCCGAGCGCGAGGTGCGGGCGGAGTGGACGCGCGGCATCCTCACCGAGGCGGGCATCGACCCCCGCACCCACGAGGTGCACGCCGTCAAGGCGGTGCGCCAGGCCCGGCCCGGACTGGGCCTGGCGGAGGCCCTGCAACTCGTGCGCGATGTGAAGGAAGAAATGAAGGACGCGGCGAAGGACGAATGAAGGACGCGGCGAAGGACGCGCTGAAGGACGAGGAGCCCGGCGGAGTCGCGTCCGGAGCGTGAGATGGCGGTGACCACGATGTGACCTGAAGGTAGGCTCGACGCGTGCCGAAGCCGCTCAGCCTCTCCTTCGATCCCATCGCCCGAGCCGACGAGCTCTGGAAGCGGCGCTGGGGGTCCGTGCCGTCCATGGCGGCGATCACCTCGATCATGCGCGCGCACCAGATCCTGCTCGGCCAGGTCGACGCGGTCGTCAAGCCGTACGGGCTGACCTTCGCGCGCTACGAGGCGCTGGTGCTGCTCACCTTCAGCCGGGCCGGCGAGCTGCCGATGTCCAAGATCGGCGAGCGCCTGATGGTGCACCCGACCTCGGTGACCAACACCGTCGACCGGCTGGTGGTCTCCGGCCTCGTCGCCAAGCGGCCCAACCCCAACGACGGGCGCGGCACGCTCGCCTCGATCACCGAGAAGGGGCGGCAGGTCGTCGAGGACGCCACCCGCGACCTGATGGCGATGGACTTCGGGCTCGGGGCGTACGAGGCGGACGAGTGCGGCGCGATCTTCGAGATGCTGCGCCCGCTGCGGGTCGCGGCGGAGGACTTCGCGGAGGGCGCCCCCGAGGACCGGACGGACGATCTCACGGACGGGTGACACCTTCCGGCGCGCGCCGGGGGTGGCGAAGATCGCCCCGGATCGGGCGGTTACGCTCGTGGGCATGAAACAAAGCGTGCTGACCCGCTACCGCGTCCTGGCGTACATCACGGGTGTGCTGCTGATCCTGCTGACGATCGGCGTGATCGCCAAGTACGGGCTGGACATGAACGTCTCGGGTCCGGTCCGCGTCATCGCCATCGCGCACGGCTGGCTCTACGTCCTCTACCTGGTCTTCGCCTTCGACATGGCCTCCAAGGCCAAGTGGCCGTTCGGCAGGCTGGTGTGGGTGCTCGTCGCCGGCACCATCCCGACGGCCGCGTTCTTCGTCGAGCGCAAGGCCACGCGCGACATCGAGCCGCTCGTCGCGGAGGCGGCCGCCACGGCCTGATCCTCGGCGCGCCACGCCGTACAGCCCCGGACACCCTTGTGTTCGGGGCTTTCTTGCGCGACCATTTACTAGGACGTCCTAGTAAATTCGCGGGGCGCGGAGAGGCGGTTCGGAACAGATGGACGCAGAGGCGATCGAGGCAGGACGCGGCCGCTGGCAGGCGCGGTACGACAAGGCCCGCAAGCGGGACGCGGACTTCACCACGCTCTCCGGCGATCCGGTCGAGCCCGTCTACGGCCCCCGCCCCGGCGACGCCTACGAGGGCTTCGAGCGGATCGGCTGGCCGGGGGAGTATCCCTTCACCCGCGGCCTGCACCCCACGGGCTACCGCGGCCGGACCTGGACCATCCGCCAGTTCGCCGGCTTCGGCAACGCCGAGCAGACCAACGAGCGGTACAAGATGATCCTCGCCGCCGGCGGCGGCGGGCTCTCCGTCGCCTTCGACATGCCGACGCTCATGGGCCGCGACTCCGACGACCCGCGCTCCCTCGGCGAGGTCGGGCACTGCGGCGTCGCCATCGACTCCGCCGCCGACATGGAGGTCCTCTTCAAGGACATCCCGCTGGGCGACGTCACCACCTCGATGACGATCAGCGGGCCCGCCGTGCCCGTCTTCTGCATGTACCTCGTGGCAGCCGAGCGGCAGGGCATCGACCCGGCCGTCCTCAACGGCAC
This sequence comes from Streptomyces sp. NPDC051173, assembly GCF_040689515.1. Taxonomy (NCBI): domain Bacteria; kingdom Bacillati; phylum Actinomycetota; class Actinomycetes; order Kitasatosporales; family Streptomycetaceae; genus Streptomyces; species Streptomyces sp. NPDC051173. The sequence goes on along the minus strand of NZ_JBFBBD010000056.1, from coordinate 23,206 downwards.
GCTCCAGACGGACATCTTCAAGGAGTACATCGCGCAAAAGGAGTGGCTCTTCCCGCCGGAGCCCCACCTGCGGCTCATAGGGGATCTCATGGAGCACTGCACCCGCTCCATCCCCGCCTACAAACCGCTCTCCGTCTCCGGCTACCACATCCGCGAGGCGGGCGCGACGGCCGCGCAGGAGCTGGCGTACACCCTCGCCGACGGCTTCGGCTACGTCGAGCTGGGCCTGAGCCGGGGCCTCGACGTCGACACCTTCGCCCCCGGCCTCTCCTTCTTCTTCGACGCGCACCTCGACTTCTTCGAGGAGATCGCCAAGTTCCGCGCCGCCCGCCGCATCTGGGCGCGCTGGATGCGCGACACCTACGGCGCGAAGACCGACAAGGCGCAGTGGCTGCGCTTCCACACCCAGACGGCCGGCGTCTCGCTCACCGCCCAGCAGCCGTACAACAACGTCGTCCGCACCGCCGTCGAGGCCCTCTCCGCCGTGCTCGGCGGCACCAACTCGCTGCACACCAACGCCCTCGACGAGACCCTCGCCCTCCCCAGCGAGCAGGCCGCGGAGATCGCGCTGCGCACCCAGCAGGTGCTGATGGAGGAGACCGGCATCGTCAACGTCGCGGACCCGCTGGGCGGTTCGTGGTACGTGGAGCAGCTCACCGACCGCATCGAGGCCGACGCCGAGAAGATCTTCGACCAGATCAAGGAGCGCGGCGCACGGGCCGTGCCGAACGGCGCGCACCCGATAGGGCCCATGACCTCCGGCATCCTGCGCGGCATCGAGGACGGCTGGTTCACCGGCGAGATCGCCGAGAGCGCCTTCCGCTACCAGCAGGCCCTGGAGAAGGGCGACAAGCGGGTCGTGGGCGTCAACTGCCACCGCGGCTCCGTGACCGGCGACCTGGAGATCCTGCGCGTCAGCCACGAGGTGGAGCGGGAGCAGGTGCGGGCGCTTGCCGGCCGTAAGGCCGGGCGGTCCGAGGGGCAGGTGCGGTCGTCGTTGGCGGCGATGCTGGATGCTGCGCGGTCCGGGGCGAACATGATCGAGCCGATGCTTTCCGCTGTGCGGGCCGAGGCGACGCTGGGTGAGATCTGCGACGTCCTGCGGGAGGAATGGGGCACGTATACGGAGCCGGCGGGGTTCTAGGGGGCGGTAGCGCCTGCGGCGGGCTTTTTCCCCTACCCGCCCCTTCCCGGCTGTGTCCGATCTGCGGCTCCGCCGCGTGAGGGGGCAGGCCCCCAGACCCCCGAAGCACGCTTCGCGCGCTGTCCTCAAACTCCCCCAGCTACCGCTGGGAGGTGCCCCCAACGGGCTGGGTATGCGGGCTACGGTCCGCACCATCCAGCCCGTCCGGCGATTGAGGACGCCGCCGCGCAGCGGTGGTGCGGGAACGGTACGGCCCGCAGGTTCAGGCAACCGGTCAGCGCGCGGCCGCCGCCGCCAAGCCGCCGAGCAGCAAGGCCGTGAAGCCGTACGCCCATTCGCCGTCCACCGGCTCCGCGCTGACCAGCGCCCGGTGGACGACCGCCCCCGCGATCACGTCGAAGATCAGGTCCGCGTTGCGCGCGGCCGCCACGGGGTCCTCCTCCAGCGGCAGTTCCCCGCGCTCCTGCGCCCGTTCCCGGCCGAGCAGGACCAGCCGCTTCTGGCGGTCCACGATCGCGCAGCGGATCCGCGCGCGCAGCGCGTCGTCCCGCGTGGACTCGGCGACCACGGCCATCAGCGCCGTCTTCGTCTCCGGCCGCTCCAGCAGCGCGGCGAACCGCAGCACCACGCCCTCGATGTCGGCCGCCAGGCTGCCGAGGTCGGGCAGCTCCAGGTGCTCGTCGAAGAGCGCCGCCACCGCGTCCACGACCAGCTCGCTCTTGCCCGCCCAGCGGCGGTAGAGGGTGGTCTTGGCGACCCCCGCGCGGGCCGCGACGTCGCCCATGGTCAGCTTGCCCCAGCCGAGTTCGACCAGGGCGGCGCGCGTCGCGTCGAGTATCGCCCGGTCGGCCTCGGCGCTGCGGGGACGGCCCGTACGGGCGCGGGCGGAAGTCATGCCGCGACCTTACCGTCGAGTAGCCAAGCCGGTATGAGCCAGATCACGTAAAGACCTGGGGCTCCCCCGTTGCGAGGGACCGGCTTCCAGTTACGCTACGACTCGTAGCGAAAGAGCGACAACCACAGGCGCCGGGTGGGGACCCGGTGCCGAGAAGACGCTACGAGCGCCGTGCGACGGCGCGCTTTTCCGATCGCCGCGCCGAGGGGGGAGGATAGGCCCATGCAGCCACGGAACATGTCCATGAGTGGAGTGGTCGACCTCGCCGCGGTGAAGGCCGCCGGGGAAGCCAAGCAGAAGGCGGAGCAGGCCCGTGCCGAGGCCGCCCGTCACGGCGGTACGCCCGCCGCCGGCGCCCAGCGCCTGGTCTTCGACGTCGACGAGGCCGGATTCGAGGCGGAGGTACTCCAGCGCTCCGCCGAGGTGCCCGTCGTCATCGACTTCTGGGCCGACTGGTGCGAGCCGTGCAAGCAGCTCGGCCCGCTGCTGGAGCGGCTGGCCGCGGAGTACGCCGGCCGGTTCGTGCTCGCCAAGGTCGACGTCGAGGCCAACCAGCTCCTCTTCCAGCAGTTCGGCGTCCAGTCCATCCCCGCGGTCTTCGCCGTGGTGGCCGGGCAGGCCCTGCCGCTCTTCCAGGGTGCCGCGCCCGAGGCGCAGATCCGCGAGGTGCTGAACCAGCTCATCCAGGTGTCCGAGGAGCGCTTCGGGATCGTCGGCGCCCCGGTCGAGCCGGGTGCGGCCGCCGATGCGGCCGCGGCCGCTCCGGCGGTCCCCGCGGGCCCGCACGACAGCGCCCTGGGCCTGGCCCACGACGCGCTGGACGCGGGAGACCTGGGCGGCGCCGTGCGGGCGTACAAGAACGTGCTGTCCGATGACCCGGGCAACGCCGAGGCCAAGCTGGGCCTCGCGCAGGCCGAACTGCTCCAGCGCGTCCAGGGCATGGACCCCCAGCAGGTCCGCAAGGCCGCCGCCGAGGGGCCCGCGGACGTGCGGGCGCAGATCGCCGCGGCCGACCTCGATCTGGTCGGCGGGCATGTGGAGGACGCGTTCGGCCGGCTGATCGACGTGATCAAGCGGACCGCCGGCGAGGACCGCGACGCCGCGCGCGTGCGGCTGCTGGAGCTCTTCGAGGTGATCGGGGCGGACGATCCGCGGGTGGGTGCCGCGCGTACGGCACTGTCGCGCGCACTGTTCTGACGGAACCTCCTTCCCCTGTGCCACAGACGGCACGGGCTACCGCGCTTTGCCAAAACTTGGTAATTGCGGGGGTCGTTACTGCGAGTAAGAAAAACCCGGGCATTCGCCCGGGTTTTTTCGTATGGCTCCCGTTCCTTCCGCACACGGTGCGGCACCCTCCCGGCACGGGTCGACGCGGTGTGGACCTCCCTTGGTTATCGGCCCGTTACTCGCTAGTAATGAACCTCTTGTGCCCCGGCCGCGAATGGACCACGATCGGCCAAGCTCGGTCCATTCCCTTACCCGGCAGCCGGTCGGTGTGCGGAGGTGGGTCCCCACCGGGCGGGCCGTCCCGCAGCCGGGGCGGCTCGGGGACAGGGGGGTCCCGGCCGTCAACGGCAGGGCCTGTCCCGGCGGTTGCGCGAACGCGTGGCCAGTGGTTGTCGCTCGGGGGTGATCGTCGGTGCCGTCGGAGGCGTTTCGCGCCGCCGGGTGCGGCGGCGCTCTCCTTCCCGAGGACGTAGCACTTCTCCCATCCCGGGCCCGGGCCATGAGGCCCCGACCGGAGATGTACGTCCGAGAAGGAGGAAAGTCATGCAGTCCCAGACTCGCGGTGGGACCAGGTGGCGCCGGTTCGCCGTCGTGATGGTGCCCAGTATGGCGGCTACGGCCGCGATCGGTGTGGCGGTGGCGCAGGGAGCGCTGGCGGCCTCGTTCAGTGTTTCCGGTCAGCAGTTCCAGGTGACGGCCAACAAGCTCCACGGCACCGGATTCGTCCAGTACGGCGCCCTGGACAGCACCAAGGCGGGCCAGAAGCCCGTCGCGGTGGTCGGCATCGACACCGCCGAGATCGACGGCCTTTGCCAGGCGGTCACCGTCCCCACCGGCATGGGCTTCGACGTGTCGATGACGCTGAAGGCCGGTGGAGGGGGCAAGCAGGTCGAGGCGTCGAAGCTGTACATCGACGCGGACGACATGACTGCCAACGCGAAGTTCAAGAACATCGACATCGGTGTGTCCGCGGACAACACCACCAAGGGCCCGGGCCCGGCGGGTGCGGGCAAGGGTGGCGAAGGGGCGCACGTGCCCGGTTCGTTCGCCCAGCAGGCCGAAGAGGTCTGGTTCGACACGGTGGACCAGAAGGCGTGGGCCACCTCGGCGGGCACCTTCACCCTGCCGGGCCTGCACTTGAGCGTCGGCACCGGCAAGGCCAAGTGCGACCTGAAGAAGCAGTGACGCGCTGAACGGACGGGTGCGGGAAGGGAAGCACGGTCCCGTGCCCGTACCGCGCGCACCGCTCGCCGGGCCGCTGGCCGGACGGCGGGCAACACGTAACACCGATCGCCCCGAGGAGCCGTACGACATGAGCGCCGACACGCGACCCCGGCCGGCAGGATCATTCGGCCGCGCCCGCCACTCGTTCCGGGACTGGCGCGGGCAGCGCCCGTTCTGGGGCGGGCTGTGGACCCTGCTGGCCGGCATCCCGATCATGTACATCCCGTACCAGACCATGACCCTGGGCGACCTGCACATCCGCATGGCCACCACCGCGGGCGCGGGTTCGCTGATCATCGGCGTGCTGCTGATCGTCCTCGGGCTGACGCTCTGGTTCCAGAAACAGTCGCGGATCTTCGCCGGTGTCGCGGCGATCCTGCTCGCGCTGGTGTCGCTGGTGGTGTCCAACTTCGGGGCGTTCCTGATCGGCTTCCTGCTCGCCCTCATCGGTGGCGCCCTCGGCGTCTCCTGGGCGCCGGGCAAGCCGGCCGCGGAGGCGGAGGACCCGGAGGGCGGACCCGCCCCGCGGGCCGACATACCGCCGTCGAGGATCAGCCTGTTCAAGGACAGCGACGGGGGGCACAGTGCCGCTTGACGAGACACCCGACGGCGAGGGTGTGAGAAGCGGACCCCGGCACGCCGCGGCCCGCAAGCCGCTGCTCGCCCGGCTCCACATGCCCGCGGGCAAGGCCGTGGCCATCGCGGCGATGCCGACGGCCGTCCTGATGGGCATGGGGCTCACGCCCCAACTCGCCTCGGCGAAGCCGCCGTTGCCCGAGCCGTTCGACGGGCAGTGCGCGACCGCGCCCGACGCCTCGCCCGAGCCGGGCGCGAGCGGGAGCACGAGCGCGAGCCCGGCGCCGAGCCGGAGTGCGAAGGAGTCCGTCACCCGGCCCTCGGAGCAGCCCTCCAAGGCGCCGACGTCGCCGTCCGCGAAGCCGGAGGCCAAGCCGGAGCCGGGCGGGAGCCCGGACGCAGACAAGCCTGGCAAGCCCGCCAAGGGCGGCCCGTCGCCCGCGCAGCCCCCGGTCCCGCAGTCCGCCTCGCCTTCACCCTCGAAGTCCTTCAACCCGCTGGACCCGCTGGGCCTCGGTGACAAGCTGAGGGACATCCTGGACGGCGGCAAGTCCGGCGCCGGGAAGCAGCCGTCGGCGCCCCCGAGCGCCTCGCCCGACCCGTCGGGCAGCCCGTCCGCGCCGTCCGGTGCGAAGCACGCGGCACCGCCGCCCGCCGATGCCCGTACGCCCGGTGAGCAGCCCAGCGGAAAGCCGTCCACCGCGCCGTCCGCCAAGCCGTCCACGGCTCCGTCGAGCGCCGCCACCGGCACCTCGCCCTCACCGGGCACGAGCGCCTCCCCGGGGGCTCTGCCGCCGTGCCCCAAGGGAAAGGCGGCGGACGGGAACGACGGCCACTTCTTCCCCAACCAGCCCTGGTATCTGGAGGCGAGCGTCCTCACCCTCAAGGGGCTGACCTACGAGGGCATCAAGAAGATCACGATGGTGAACGGGCAGCAGAAGTCCGTGCTCAAGTTCACCGCGGACGCGCTGACGATCAAGGACCTGCACCAGATCGTCAACAGCTACGGCAAGGAGTACCACATCGTCGGTCCGGGGACGGACTCCACGGTGACGGGCGGGCAGGTGACGCTGTACACCGAGGAGTTGAAGGGCAATCTGCTCGGGCTGATCCCGTCGACCGCGAGCCCTACGAGCCCGCCGCCGCTGATCCCCGGCCTGAAGCTGCCGATCCCGATCTTCTACACGAACGTGAAGATCCGGCAGGGCGGCCAGTTCGGCGGCACGCTGCACATTCCGAACCTGCACCAGTACCTGACGGACGGCACGTATTCGTGACGGCCTGCGGGAACGCCGGAGGGGCCGGTTCCTGGCTGAACTCCAGCCAGGAACCGGCCCCTCCGCAGTCCTGCCTAGAGGCTTTCGCCGCCCAGGTGGTGGACGCGGACCATGTTGGTCGTGCCCGGGATGCCGGGGGGCGAGCCGGCGGTGATGATCATCGTGTCGCCCTTGCCGTAGCGCTTGAGCTTCAGCAGCTCCGCGTCGACCAGGTCGACCATCGCGTCGGTGTTGTCGACGTGCGGCACGACGTAGGTCTCGACGCCCCAGCTCAGCGTGAGCTGGTTGCGGGTGGAGGCGTCCGTGGTGAAGGCCAGGATCGGCTGGGCCGCGCGGTAGCGGGACAGCCGGCGGGCCGTGTCACCGGACTTGGTGAAGGCGACCAGCGACTTCGCGCCGAGGAAGTCGGCGATCTCGCAGGCGGCACGGGCGACGGCGCCGCCCTGCGTGCGCGGCTTCTTGCCCGGGACGAGCGGCTGGAGGCCCTTGGAGAGGAGCTCCTCCTCGGCCGCCTCGACGATGCGGGACATCGTCTTGACCGTCTCGATCGGGTAGGCGCCGACGCTGGACTCGGCCGACAGCATGACCGCGTCCGCGCCGTCCAGGATCGCGTTGGCGACGTCGGACGCCTCGGCGCGGGTCGGCCGCGAGTTGGTGATCATCGACTCCATCATCTGGGTCGCGACGATCACCGGCTTGGCGTTGCGGCGGCACATCTCGATGAGGCGCTTCTGCACCATCGGGACCTTCTCCAGCGGATACTCCACCGCGAGGTCACCACGGGCCACCATCACGCCGTCGAACGCCATGACGACGCCCTCCATGTTGGCGACGGCCTGCGGCTTCTCGACCTTGGCGATGACCGGCACCCGGCGGCCGACCTCGTCCATGACGCGGTGCACGTCGAGGACGTCCTTGGCGTCGCGGACGAAGGACAGCGCGACCATGTCGCAGCCCATCGCGAGGGCGAACTTCAGGTCCTCGATGTCCTTCTCGGACAGCGCCGGGACGTTGACCGCCGCGCCGGGCAGGTTGATGCCCTTGTGGTCGGAGATCACACCGCCCTCGATGACGATCGTCCGGACCCGCGGGCCCTCGACCTCGGTGACCCGGAGCTCGACGTTGCCGTCGTTGATCAGGATCTGGTCGCCCTTGGAGACGTCGCCGGGCAGGCCCTTGTAGGTCGTGCCGCAGATCGTCCGGTCGCCCGGGACGTCCTCGGTGGTGATGATGAACTCGTCGCCGCGCACCAGCTCCACGGGACCGTCCGCGAAGGTCTCCAGGCGGATCTTCGGGCCCTGGAGGTCGGCCAGGACGCCGACCGCGCGGCCGGTCTCCTCGACGGCCTTACGGAGGCGGTGGTACCGCTCCTCGTGCTCCGAGTGGGTCCCGTGGCTCATGTTGAAACGGGCCACATTCATACCCGCCTCGATCAGCGTCTTCAGCTGGTCGAAGGAGTCGACGGCGGGGCCCAGGGTGCAGACGATTTTGGAACGGCGCATGGGGCAGATCCTATCGGTTTGTTTCGGAGCGGAATATTCGAGCTGTGGGAAAGGCCAAGTGCTGGCCGGTGATCAAGCGCTGACCAGGGCGTACGACTGGGTGGCGATCTCCAGCTCCTCATCGGTGGGCACGACGGCGACGGCCACCCGGGCGTAGCCGGGGGAGATCAGCCGCGGCTCGTCCGCCCGGACGGCGTTGAGGTCGGTGTCCACGGCCAGGCCGAGCTCCTCCAGGCCCGCCACGGCGGCCTCCCGGACGGGGGCGGCGTTCTCGCCCACACCGGCGGTGAAGGCCACCGCGTCGACCTTGCCGAGAACGGCGTAGTACGCGCCGATGTACTTCTTCAGCCGGTGCACGTAGATGTCGAAGGCCAGAGCCGCCTTCTCGTCGCCCGCGTCGATGCGCCGGCGGATCTCGCGCATGTCGTTGTCGCCGCACAGACCGATCAGACCGCTCTTCTTGTTGAGGAGCGAGTCGATCTCGTCGACGGACATGCCGGCGTTGCGCGCCAGGTGGAAGATCACCGCCGGGTCCAGGTCGCCCGAGCGGGTGCCCATGACCAGGCCCTCCAGCGGGGTCAGGCCCATCGAGGTGTCCACGCAGCGGCCGCCGCGGACCGCGGAGGCGGAGGCGCCGTTGCCCAGGTGCAGCACGATCACGTTGACCTCGGACGGGTCCTTGCCGAGCAGCTTGGCCGTCTCGCGCGCGACGTACGCGTGCGAAGTGCCGTGGAAGCCGTAGCGGCGGATGCGGTGCGCGTCGGCGGTCTCCACGTCGATCGCGTAGCGCGCGGCCGACTCCGGCATCGTGGTGTGGAAGGCCGTGTCGAAGACCGCGACCTGCGGCAGGTCCGGGCGCAGCGCCTGGGCCGTGCGGATGCCGGTGATGTTGGCCGGGTTGTGCAGCGGGGCGACCGGGATCAGCCGCTCGATCTCCGCCACGACCTCCTCGGTGATCACGGTCGGCTCGGTGAACTTCTTGCCGCCGTGCACGACCCGGTGACCGATCGCGGCCAGCTCCGGCGAGTCCAGCCCCAGCCCGTCCGCGGCCAGCTCCTCGGCCACCGCGTTCAGCGCGGCCTCGTGGTCGGCGATCGGCTGCTCGCGCTCGCGCTTCGCGCCGCCCGTCGCGAGGGGCGTGTGCGCCAGCCGGGAGGTCTCCTCACCGATGCGCTCGACCAGGCCCACGGCCAGCCGGGTGCGGTCGGCCATGTCGAGCAGCTGGTACTTGACCGACGAGGAGCCGGAGTTGAGGACGAGGACACGCGTGGGGTTGGCAGTCATGAAGGCTTTCCGGGTCGTGGGGTGTGGGGGGTCTCGCGGGGCTGTCGGTACGGGGGCCGCCGCGGCCCCCGTACCGACAGTAACGGGCGTCAGGGGCGCTGCTCGCCCTGTGCCTGGATGGCGGTGATCGCGACGGTGTTCACGATGTCCTGGACCAGCGCGCCGCGCGACAGGTCGTTGACCGGCTTGCGCAGGCCCTGGAGGACCGGGCCGACCGCGACGGCGCCCGCGGAGCGCTGCACGGCCTTGTAGGTGTTGTTGCCGGTGTTGAGGTCCGGGAAGATCAGCACGGTGGCCCGGCCCGCGACCTCGGAGTCCGGGAGCTTGGTCGCGGCGACCGCGGCGTCCACCGCGGCGTCGTACTGGATCGGGCCCTCGACCAGCAGGTCCGGGCGGCGCTCGCGCACCAGCTCGGTCGCCTTGCGGACCTTGTCGACGTCGGCGCCGGAGCCGGAGGTGCCGGTGGAGTACGACAGCATCGCGATCCGCGGCTCCACGCCGAACTGCGCGGCCGTCGTCGCGGACTGGATGGCGATGTCCGCGAGCTGCTCGGCGTTCGGGTCCGGGTTGACCGCGCAGTCGCCGTAGACGAGCACCCGGTCGGCCAGGCACATGAAGAAGACCGAGGAGACGATCTGCGCGCCCGGCGCCGTCTTGATGATCTCGAAGGCGGGGCGGATGGTCGCCGCGGTCGAGTGCACCGCGCCCGAGACCATGCCGTCGGCCAGGCCCTCCTGGACCATCAGCGTGCCGAAGTAGGACACGTCGGCGACGACGTCGTGGGCCAGCTCCACGGTCATGCCCTTGTGGGCGCGCGCCTGCGCGTAGAGCTCGGCGAAGCGCTCGCGCAGCGGCGAGTTCTGCGGGTCGACGAGCTGCGCGTCGGCCAGGTCGATGCCCAGCTCGCCGGCGCGCTTGCGGATCGCGTCCTCCTCGCCCAGCAGCGTGAGGTCGCAGACGTCGCGGCGCAGCAGCACGTCCGCGGCGCGCAGCACGCGCTCCTCGGTGCCCTCGGGCAGCACGACGCGGCGGCGGCCGGAGCGGGAGCGCTCGATCAGCTCGTGCTCGAACATCATCGGGGTGACGCGGCTGGAGCGGGCGACGGAGATACGGTTCGTCAGCTCCGCGGTGTCCACGTGCCGTTCGAAGAGGCCGAGGGCCGTCTCCGACTTGCGCGGCGAGGCGGCGTTGAGCTTGCCCTCGATCGCGAACAGCTCCTGGGCCGTCGGGAAGGAACCGCCCGGCACCGAGATCACCGGTGTGCCCGGGGCCAGCCGGCCCGCCAGCGCCAGGATGTCCGGGCCCGGCCGCTCGTCCAGCGTCAGCAGCACGCCGGCTATCGGCGGGGCGCCGGCGCTGTGCGCGGCCAGTGCGCCGATGATCAGGTCCGTGCGGTCGCCCGGGGTCACCACCAGGCAGCCCTCGGTCAGAGCCGGCAGGAACGCCGGGAGCATCGCGCCGCCGAAGACGAAGTCGCGGGCGTCGCGGTTGAGGCCGGAGTCGTCGCCCAGCAGTACCTCGGCGCCCAGCTTGCGGACGATCTGCGCCACGGTCGGCGCCGACAGCGACGCGTCCTCGGGCAGCGCGTAACAGGGGACCGGCAGGCTCGCCGCGAGCCGCCCGGCGACGGCCGTGCGGTCCGCCGGGGCCACCCGGTTGACGACGAGCGCGACGACGTCGCAGCCCAGCGCCTCGTACGCGCGGTAGGCGTTGCGCGCCTCGGCCCGTACGGACTCGGCGTCCTGGTCCTGGCCGCCGACGACCGTGATCACGGAGGCGCCGAACTCGTTCGCCAGGCGCGCGTTGAGCGCCAGCTCGTCGGGGAGGTTGGAGCCCGCGTAGTCGGTGCCGAGCACCAGCACGTACTCGTGCTGCCGGGCGACCGCCAGGAAGCGCTCGACGAGGGCGGCCACCAGCTCGTCCGTGCCCCGCTCGGCCTGGAGGGCCGACGCCTCGCCGTAGGAGAGGCCGTACACGCTCTCCGGCGACTGGCTCAGCCGGTAGCGCGAGCGCAGCAGCTCGAAGAGGCGGTCGGGGCCGTCACCGTGGACGAGCGGGCGGAAGACACCCACCCGGTCGACATGGCGGGTCAGGAGCTCCATGACTCCCAGCTCGATGACCTGGCGGCCGTCGCCCCGATCGGTCCCGGTCACGTACACGCTGCGCGTCACGCGTGCTCTCCTTGCTCCATCGCCGTGTTTATGCGGTAAAAAAATACCCGATATGGTGGGCTTGCCCTCTTGACAATACCTGCGCCCGTGGATAAGGCGCGCGTCAACAGGTGGTTAACAGGGTGCGGGCGGGGGTGCGTCACTACCTCCCGGCCCATGAAACAATCGGTTCGGCTCACATGTACCAGTAGCGAGCAGGAGACACAGCCAGATGCGCATCGGAGTCCTCACCGCAGGCGGCGACTGCCCCGGCCTGAACGCTGTCATCCGCTCGGTGGTGCACCGCGCGGTCGTCGGCCACAACGACGAGGTGATCGGCTTCGAGGACGGCTTCAAGGGCCTGCTCGAAGGCCGCCACCGCAAGCTCGACCTCGACGCGGTCAGCGGCATCCTCGCCCGTGGCGGCACCATCCTCGGCTCCTCCCGCCTGGAGCGCGCGCGGCTGCGCGAGGCGTGCGAGAGCTCCAAGGAGCTCGCCCGCGACCTCGGCATCGACGTCCTCATCCCCATCGGCGGCGAGGGCACGCTCACCGCGTCCAAGATGCTCTCCGACGCGGGCCTGCCCGTCGTCGGCGTGCCGAAGACCATCGACAACGACATCTCCTCCACCGACCGCACCTTCGGCTTCGACACCGCCGTCGGCGTCGCCACCGAGGCCATCGACCGGCTGAAGACCACCGCCGAGTCGCACCAGCGCGTCATGGTCGTCGAGGTCATGGGCCGCCACGCCGGCTGGATCGCCCTGGAGTCCGGCATGGCCGGCGGCGCCCACGGCATCTGCCTGCCGGAGCGCCCCTTCGACGTCGCCGACCTGGTCGCCATGGTCGAGGAGCGCTTCGCCCGCGGCAAGAAGTTCGCCGTCATCTGCGTCGCCGAGGGCGCCCACCCGGCGGAGGGCTCCATGGACTACGCCAAGGGCGCCATAGACCAGTTCGGCCACGAGCGCTTCGCCGGCATCGGCACGAAGCTCGCCGCCGAGCTGGAGAACCGCCTCGGCAAGGAGGCCCGCCCGGTCATCCTCGGCCACGTCCAGCGCGGCGGCACCCCCACCGCGTACGACCGCGTCCTCGCCACCCGCTTCGGCTGGCACGCGGTCGAGGCCGCCCACCGCGGCGACTTCGGCAAGATGACCGCGCTCCGCGGCACGAACATCACGATGGTCCCGCTGGCGGACGCGGTCACCGAGCTGAAGCGGGTGCCGGAGAGCCGCATGGACGAGGCGGAGTCGGTTTTCTAGGCCCTTCTCCGCCACGGACCTTGGACGCCGGTCGGGCTGGACCATTCCAGCCGGACCGGCGTTCGTGCGTTTTCCGTGGGGGGAGCGGCGCGGTGCCGGAATGCGGTTCGTTCCGGTGCCGTCGCAGGCGCAGGTCGACCGCGATCGCTTCGCGGTACGTACCGAGACGGAGCGCGGTGGCGCGGGCGAGAGTGAGCCGTGCGCGCACCTCGCCCGGCTCGTAGGCCACGATTCCCCACTGCCGCACTTGCGCCGTCAAGGCGACGGCGGGATGTTCTCCCGATTCACCGAACACGCCGAGGAGTTGTGGGATCGGGGGGTGCCGGTGGGGGTGCGTGCGGGGCGGTGAGCGCCAGCGCTCATCCAGCGGTGAGCTCGAAGCGCTGCTGGAACGGCGATGTGTTGCGCGCTGCCGGGCAGTATCCAGCTCATCCGTCGAAGGAGCGCATCAACCCTGAAGGCGGGCAGGTGAACTGCGGGCTGTGCGCGACGGCCGGTGATGATCTGATGGTCGGGCTCGTCGCGCGCGCCATCGGCAAGCCGGTCCGGATCGAGCCGATCAGCCGCGAGGAGGAGCTCGGACGCACGGCACGGTTCGTGGGCCCCGCCATCGCCGAGGTCCTGATCGCGTACCGCGCGGAGAGCGACGGCGTGCCGGTCGCGGTGCACGACGGCGTGGGCGAGGTCACCGGGCGGCCCGCCCTCCCCTTCGCGCAGTGGGCAGAGGACCACGCGGCCGGCTTCCGGTGATCCGTCGACGGCGGGCCCGCGCGGAAAGTGGGTACTAACCGGGAGGTACGTACAGCCGGTCCGCGTACGGAGGCGCCATGCCACCCCCGCTCAGCCGCCGCACCCGTCAACGACTCGCCGCCGACGCCGCGTTGCTCGCCGTCGCCGTCGCGTTCGCCGTACCGCTCGTCTGGCTGGTCCTGGCGTCCGTCGACGACGGCGCCGGGCTGCGGGTGCGGGTTCCGGACAGACCCACCTCGGCCAATTTCTCCGCGGTGATGACCGAGGAGATCACCTTCCGGCCGATGCTCAACGGCCTGCTCCTGTGCGGCACGGCCACAGCGCTCACCATGGTGTGCGCGGCGCTCGCCGCCTACCCGCTGTCGCGCTTCCGGTCGCGCTTCAGCCGGCCGTACCTGATGACCGTGCTGTTCACGACCTGCCTGCCGATCACGGCGGTCATGGTGCCGGTCTACGGGCTGTTCGTACGGATCGACCTCATCGACACCGTCTACGGCACCGCGCTGTTCATGGCCGCCGCCCAACTGCCCTTCGCGATCTGGCTGATGAAGAACTTCATGGACGGCGTCCCGGCCGTCCTGGAGGAGGCCGCCTGGACGGACGGCGCGAGCCGGCTCCAGGCGCTGGTGCGGGTCATCCTGCCGCTGATGGGGCCCGGGGTGGCCGTCGTGGCGATCTACAGCTTCATCATGCTCTGGGGCAACTTCTTCGTGCCCTTCATGCTGCTGCTCTCGCCCGACCAACTCCCGGCGTCCGTCAGCATCTTCACGTTCTTCGGCAACTACGACCAGGTGGCGTACGGGCAGCTCGCCGCGTTCTCGATCCTCTACTCGACGCCGGTGATCCTGCTCTACACGCTGATCTCCCGGCGGCTCGGCGGCGGCTTCGCGCTGGGCGGTGCGGTCAAGGGCTGACGGGGCCGGTGCCGGGCGCGTCCCGTGGGCGGGCACAGAAGAACCCCGCCGTCTGTCCGCTGACGGCGGGGCTCCCCTCCGGTGAGGAACCGGCCCTGGATGTCCCCCGTGGATCCAGGGCCGTGCCCGAGCACGGCGGCGGGCCTGTCCCGAAAGAGCTGTGGGGAGGACCCTCGCCTTGACTGCGGACAAGCAGAACGGTACTAACGGGGCCACCTGTCGGCTACTCGTCAAACGCGGCTCCTGGCCGGAGAACGCGGGACTCCCGAGGAACGCCTGATGACCGAACCCCGAGTGGGGCCCGAAGCCCCCGGCAACATGCGCACGCTCGTACTCAGCAACGATCTCGATCAGACCCGCGAGATCATCAGCTCCGCCTACAGCCCCTACCAGCTCAGCGTTCTCGGCGACCCCAAGGAGTTCTCCGCGTGGTACGCCGAGGGCAGCTTCCCCGGCGTCACCGTGTCCGGCCTCCAGTACGGGGCCGAGACCCTGGTGGCGCCCCAGCCGCTCGACTCCTACCTCCTCGTCTGCAAGCTCGTCCGGGGCCAGGTGAAGGTGATCTCCCCCGGGCGGGACGAACGGGTCGTGGGGACCGGCGAGACCTATGTGCTCGACCCCTACCGCCAGTTCAAGGTGCACTGGGCGCCCGGGGCGCGGATGACGACCCTCCGCCTCTCCCGGGAGACCGTGGAGCAGGCCGCCGCCGACGCGCTCGGCGTGGAGGGCCCGTTACGCGCCCGCTTCGGCCTCGGTGGCCCCGTCTCCCCGGGCGCCGCCCGCAGCTGGGCCGGCATCTCCAACGCCGTGCACCGCGAGATCCTCGGCGAGGGCATCGCCCGCACGAGCCCGCTGATCGCCGCCCATCTGACCGAGATGGCCGCCGCCCTGCTCATGGAGTCCTACCGGCTGGTCACCGACGGCGTGGACGCCCAGCGGCCCGGCGTCGTCGGCCACGCGGCTGTACGCCGCGCCATGGCCCTCGCCGAGGAACGCCCCGACCAGCCGCTGACCCTCACCGACCTGGCCCGCGCGGGCCGCGTCAGCCCACGCGCCCTCCAGGAGGCGTTCCGCCGCCACCTCGACACGACTCCTCTCGGCTACCTCCGCGAGATCCGTCTGGGCCGGGCCCACGAGGATCTGGTGGCGGGGCGGGGGCGTCCGGATGTGACGGTGGCTGAGGTGGCTTATCGGTGGGGGTTCGGGAATTTGGGGCGGTTCGCGGCGGTCTATCGTGAGCGGTTTGGGGTGGCGCCGTCTCGTACGTTGCGGGGGTGAGGGTGTTGTCTGCGGGTCCGTCTGCCGCCGGGCTGGGGTGGTGGCTGGGCTGGGTGCGGGTGCGTTGTGCCTGGGGTGGGTTCGCCCTTCGGGCGTGGCCTCAATCGCCGGCCGGGCTGGGTGTGTGGCTGGGCCGGGGGTGTGACCTCCGGGCTGAGGACCTGGAACGCGGTGCGTGGCGCCGTCAGGCGCATTGCGCACCGTGACAACGCACCGCGTTCCAGAACCCCACCCTCCGGCCCCACCCCCTCCGCCGGTGGGTGACATCAAGGCCGGTGGCGTCTTCCTTTGCCGCCTGGCACGTCTTTCATTCCAGCCGGGCGCGCCGTTCTTTCCTTTTCCGCCGGGTGCGCGAAATCCAGCCCGTTGGGGGCACCTCCCAGCGGTAGCTGGGGGAGTTTGAGGACGCGCCCGTTGGGGGCACCTCCCAGCGGTAGCTGGGGGAGCTCCCGCCGCAGGCGGCAACGGACCGGTGGTTCGGGGTCTGGGGCAGCGCCCCAGTTCCGGGAAGGGGCGGGGTAGGGGAAGAAGCCCGCCGCAGGCGCCGACCAACCCGCAGCCGGGGGCCTGGGGCACGTGCCCCCGCGCGGCGGAGCCGCACATCAGATGCAGCCGGGGAGGGGCGGGGCTGGGGAAGAAGCCCGCCGCAGGCGCCAGCCGACCCGTACCCCACCTCAGGATGACCTCGTACATCTCCGGTACTACGGCCACCAAGCCGTCTCGCCCTTTTGGCCGCCCCCGGAAACGAGCCGTACGGCTGAGGCCCTCCCACCCCCCGCCACCCAGAATTGGAGGAGTTGATTCCGGCCATTGCGGGCCCGCAATCCGCACGCCGTACCCCGTACCCGTACCCCCCGACCCCCTCCGGAGGAGCCCCCGTGTCGCACGCGGCCGCTTTCCCCATCGGCGCCCATCCCGTCACTCCCGCCCGCGTGGCCGCCCGTGCCACCGGCCTGAGCAAGGTCTACGGGCAGGGCGAGACCGAGGTGCGCGCGCTGGACGCCGTCTCCGTGGAGTTCCGGCGCGGCGAGTTCACCGCGATCATGGGGCCCTCCGGCTCCGGCAAGTCGACGCTGATGCACTGCATGGCGGGGCTCGACTCGGTCTCCTCCGGTTCCGCGCAGATCGGTGACGTCGAGCTCGCGTCGCTCGGTGACCGGCAGCTGACCAGGCTCCGCCGGGACAGGATCGGCTTCGTCTTCCAGGCGTTCAACCTTCTCCCGACGCTGACCGCGCTGGAGAACATCACCCTGCCCATGGACATCGCGGGCCGTAAGCCGGACGCCCAGTGGCTCAACAAGGTCGTCGACACCGTCGGCCTCTCCGGGCGGCTCACGCACCGGCCGAGCCAGCTGTCCGGCGGGCAGCAGCAGCGCGTGGCCGTGGCCCGCGCGCTCGCCGCGCAGCCCGAGATCATCTTCGCGGACGAGCCGACCGGCAACCTCGACTCGCGCTCCGGCTCCGAACTCCTCGGATTCCTCCAGGAGTCGGTGCGCGCCCTCCAGCAGACGGTCGTCATGGTCACCCACGACCCGGTCGCCGCCTCCTACGCCGACCGCGTGGTCTTCCTCGCCGACGGCCGCCTCGTCGACGAGATGCGCGAACCGACGGCCGAAGCCGTGCTCGATCGAATGAAGCGGTTCGAAGCCAAGGGCCGTACGAGCTGAGGCCGGCTCCCACCGCTCCGTACGCCCACCCCTTCCGCTCCGGACCAGGACCGACCATGTTCCGCACCGCCCTGCGCAACCTCCTCGCGCACAAGACCCGGCTGATGATGACCGCGCTCGCGGTCCTCCTCGGCACCGCCTTCGTCTCCGGCACGCTCGTCTTCAGCGACTCCGTCGGCAGCGCGTTCCGCGACAAGACGGCCAAGAGCCTCGACGACGTCGCCGTCTCCGTGACCCCCGGCCGCCCCGGCACCGACTCCGAGGGCGTCCTCGACGCGCGGGTGGTCGACAAGGTCCGCGGGCTGCCCGGCGTCACCTCCGTACGCCCCTCCGTCCACGGCGTCGTCACCGTCGCCGACAAGCACGACAACCCCGCGGGCAGCGAGTGGGGCAGCTCCGGTGCCAACTACGTGCCCGGCAAGGACGGCAAGGACAGCCGCTATCCGCTGAAGTCCGGCCATGGGCCCGCGTCCGCCGACGAGATCGTCCTCGACACCAGGACCGCGGAGAAGACCGGCGCGAAGCTCGGCGACACCGTGCGGTTCGCGATCGACGGGCCGGTCATGACCAAGAAGCTGGTCGGCACGGTCGGGACGGACGACCCGCGGGTGAGCGCGGGCGGCAGCCTCGTCCTCTTCGACACCGCCACCGCGCAGAAACTCCTCGGCAAGCCGGGCGAGTTCGGCGAACTCGTCGTCTCCGCCGCCCCCGGCAGCGACCAGAACGCGCTGACCCGCGAGGTCAGGGCCGCCCTGCCCGCCGGCTTCGAGGCGCAGAGCGGCAAGGAGCTGGCCGCGCAGCAGTCGAAGGCCATCGACCGGGAGACCAGCTCGATCCGGAAGACGCTCCTCGTCTTCGCCGGGATCTCGCTCTTCGTCGGCGTCTTCATCATCGCCAACACCTTCACCATGCTCATCGCCCAGCGCACCCGGGAGATCGCGCTGCTGCGCGCGGTGGGCGCCTCGCGCCGGCAGGTCGTGCGGTCCGTGCTGGTCGAAGCGGGCCTGCTGGGTCTGGTCGCCTCCGCCGCGGGCTTCGTCCTCGGCCTCGGCATAGCCGTCGGCCTGCGGTCCGTGCTCAACGCGAGCGGCGCCCAACTCCCCGACGGGCCCCTCGTCGTGGAGCCCACCGCCGCCGCGTCCGCCCTCGGCGTCGGCTTCCTGGTGACCGTGCTCGCCGCCTGGCTCCCCTCCCGCAAGGCCGCGCGGATCGCGCCCGTCGAGGCCCTCGCCGCGGTCGACCAGGCGCCCGCGACCCGCGGCCTCGTCGTACGCAACGCCCTCGGCGCCGTCCTCACCGCCCTCGGTGTGGCCACCATGCTGTACGTCACCACCCTGCGCGACAGCGGCGGACTCTCCATCGCCATGGCGGGCTCCGCGCTCACCCTCGCGGGCGTGATCGTGCTGGCGCCGCTGCTCTCCCGCCCGTTCGTCGCCCTCTTCGGCAAGGTGACCGGCCGGCTGACCGGCGTCAGCGGCAAGCTCGCCAAGGAGAACGCGCTGCGCAACCCGCGCCGCACCGCCGCGACCGCCTCCGCGCTGATGATCGGGCTCACCCTGATCACGGGCCTGACGGTGACCGCGGT
Organism: Streptomyces sp. NPDC051173; assembly: GCF_040689515.1. Taxonomy (NCBI): domain Bacteria; kingdom Bacillati; phylum Actinomycetota; class Actinomycetes; order Kitasatosporales; family Streptomycetaceae; genus Streptomyces; species Streptomyces sp. NPDC051173. The sequence continues at coordinate 4,475 of NZ_JBFBBD010000056.1, read as the reverse complement.
CTCGGCCGATCAGGGCGTGGACCGGATGGGCAAGCAGGACCTGACGGCCGACTACAAGGTCAGCTCCACCAGCTACGTCGGCCTCTCGCCCGACGTCGCCGAGAAGCTCGCCGAACAGCCCGGTGTCGCGGCCGCGGTCCCGCTGCGCATGACCGGCTTCCAGTCGAACGGCGAGCCCACCGGCATCCAGACCGGCGACCTCGCCGCCCTCGGCAAGATCACCGACCTGCGCGTGACCAGCGGCTCCCTCGCCGACGTACGCGGCAAGGACACCGTCGCGGTCTCCCAGCCGTACGCCGAGAAGCACGGCCTGAAGACCGGCTCCACCCTGCCGATGGAGTTCTACCGCGGCGGCACCGCGAAGCCGCGCGTCGTCGCGGTCTACGCCGAGAACGACGTGCTCGTCGAGACCCTCGCCGCCCCCGCCCTCGTGGACCCCCTCTTCGACCGCGTGCGCGACGACGCCGTCTACCTCAAGGCCGCCCCCGGCCAGGCCGGCGAGCTGCCCGCCGAGGTCAAGAAGGCGATGGGCGGCAACCCCGTCATCAAGGTCGAGAGCCAGGACGACCTGCGCCGCGAGTCCGCGGGCAGCATCGACTCCGTCCTCTACCTGCTCTACGGGCTGCTCGGCATGGCCGTGGTCATCGCCGTCATCGGCGTCGTCAACACCCTGGCCATGTCGGTCTTCGAGCGCACCCGCGAGATCGGCATGCTCCGCGCGATCGGCCTCGCCCGCACGGGCGTCAAGCGGATGGTCCGCCTGGAGTCCGTCATGATCGCGATGTTCGGCGCGGTGCTAGGTGTCGGCGTCGGCATCTTCCTGGCCTGGTCCGGCGGCCACATCCTCCGCTCGTCTTTCCCCCAGTACGAGATGGTCGTCCCCTGGGCGCGGATCGGGATCTTCCTGCTCCTGGCACTGGCGGTGGGCATCCTGGCCGCGGTGTGGCCGGCGCGACGGGCTTCGCGGCTGAACGTCCTGGAGTCGATCGGGGCGCAGTAGCGCTCGGCTCCTGTCGGACGGGCTCGAGATCGCGCGCTATTGGGCGCGGGACTCGGGCCCGTCGGGCGTTTGTACTTGTGGTGCTGGTCGCCAACACTGGTCTGTGTCGCATGACTTCACCGCTGGCGGCCGCTCCAGTCGCGGTCAGTCCGGCTGTCGCCACCGCTGTCCGGGCGTCCCGATGATCGGACGCCCCCACGGCGTGTCGAGTGCCCTGTCGGGCAACGGCATCCTCAAAGGGGCGTAAGCCGTGTGGCGTTGCATCCCGCATGCCGCGCAACGATCGATCCCGTGCGAGCTCGACCAGCCCCTCGCGTGGGCACAGCGACGAATCACGAGCCGTCCTACGGCAATTCGGGTCGCGGCGGCCGTGTCGCGCGCCGATCGCGCCGGGGCGAGGGTCGTCATGAGTGGACCAACCGTTTGTGACGGACGAATTCGAGGTCCAGTGCCTTCGCTTCCGCGTGGTGGCCGAGGCGCGTGGCACCGTAGTACCGGGTGCGGAGTTCGGCGCAGCGCAGACACCACTGGTTGAGGCGTGCGGGTGCGGGACACCCTTCTTCTTGCTTCCGGTTGGTCACGAGCGCGCCTCCAACTGGCCTCGCTCGCGGTGGTTGGATCGCGCGACGAGGCCGGGTCGATGTGGATACGCTTAGCGAACAGGGGATCACCGCACGTGGCTACGGCTCTGGGAGCGGCGCGGCAGGGAAAGCGGTGAAAGATCATCCAGCGAGGGGTGAAGGGCATGGTACGGAAACGGGAGCGCAACGTCCGGCTCGCTGCCCTGATCACCGAGGCGAACTGCTCGCACACACAATTGGCGGCTGCCTTCGTGAGGGTGGCGCTGGAGAACAACGCCCGTGAGTTCGCAGGGGTGGCACGCTCGCACATTTCGCACTGGGTCTGCGGGACCAGGCCGTCAGGCCGGGCGCCGGCGTTGTTGTGCGAGACGCTCTCCCGTCGTCTGGGCCGAATTGTGACACCGGAGGAAATCGGGCTGGCGGCCGAGCCGGATTCGCCGAGCGGGGCGGACTGGTGTACGGATACGCTGGCGGCGCTGGCCGATCTCGGGAGCGTCGACTTGGACTTGGAACGCAGAACGCTGCTGGGCGCCACCGCGTATTCGGTGGCCGGGCTCGCGCTCCCCGGTGATGCGTGGTGGCAGCGCATGGCCGAGCGCGGCACGGGCCGCAGTGCGGTCGGAGCGCACCGTGTCGGGCGCGGCGACCTGGAGACCGTACGCGACATGGTCGCTGTCTTCTCCCGTATGGATCAGCGACGCGGAGGCGGGCACGGGCACACAGCCGTGGTGCAGTACCTCGTGTCGGACGTCGCCGGGTGTCTGTCCGGGACGTTCGTCGACGGGCGGGTCCGTCGTGGCATGTTCTCGGCAGCCAGCGAACTCACCTACCTGGCAGGCTGGATGGCCTTCGACAATGCCGAGCACTCCATTGCTCAGCGATATTTCACCCTCGCCGTGAAGCTCGCCGCGGAAGCCGATGACGCTCCGATGGCCGGGCACGTCCTGCGGGCCATGGCCCATCAGGCGCTCGACGTGGGCCACCCCCGGAGCGCCTTGGACCTCGCGACCGCTTCCGTGGACGGCAAGCGGTATATCGGGGCCACCCCACGAGAGCGCGCTCTGCTCGGTGTTGTCCACGCCCGTGGCCTCGCGGCTGTGGGGGAGAAGACGGCCGCTGCGTCCGCGCTGCTGCGCGCGGAGGACGACCTCGCTTCGGCGCGCCTCGGCGATGACGAGCCGAGACGGGCCTTCTTCTTCCAGGAGGCGAGCCTCGCGCATGAGACGGCCTGCGCCCTGCGTGATTCCGGTGACGTCCAAGGGGCGGAGCGCGAGTTCCGGCGCAGCGTGCGAACGCGGAAGGTAGCGGCATTCACACGAACCCATGCCGTGACCCTCGGATACCTCGGATCGGTTCAGCTGGTGCAAGGGAATTTCGAAGAGGCGCGTGCCACGTGGTCACGTGCGCTCGACACCATGGACGGCGTGCGCTCGGGTCGCACTCGACGGACAGCGTGGGATATCCGGACCGGACTCTCCCCGTTCCGTAGACGAGGAATGCGGGAAGCAGCCGAACTCGATGCCCGAGCAAGGGCCTACCTGGAAGAAAGGCAGACATGACAGGTCAGGCAATTCAGGTCGTTCCCGTCGCGCATGTGGTCGGCGGGCGCGTGGAACCCACGGACGACTACTGGGGCGGCACGCAGGCGATCATCCGTATCGACGGCGACCGTTTCCCTCCTCAGGCCACGCGAGGGCTCGACGAGTTCTCGCACCTTGAGATCGTCTTCCACTTCCACCTCACGGACCCTGCCGACCTCAACCTCGCCGCGCGCCGTCCGCGCGACAACCCGGACTGGCCGGAAGTCGGCACCTTCGGACACCGGAACATGCGCCGCTTCAATCGCCTCGGTGTGTCCCGGTGCCGCCTGCTCAAGGTCGACGGACTCGATCTGCACGTCGAGGATCTCGACGCCGTGGACGGCACTCCGGTGATCGACATCAAGCCCTGGTTCGAGGAAATGGGACCGAGGGGCGAAGTGCGTCAGCCGGCCTGGACGGGCGAGATGCTCAGCTCGTACTTCGCGACGGGCTGACCTGTGCCCCGCACCGACCACTACGACGACCCCCGCGCCCCCGTCCCCAACTCTCTCGTCGTCGCTGCGGCGGCCGTTGTCGTCGACGAGCACGGGCGCGTGCTGATGCAGCGGCGGGCCGACAGCAGGCTGTGGGCGTTGCCCGGCGGTGGCATGGAGATGACCGACTCGCTGCCCGGCGCGGCAGTGCGGGAGGTCAAGGAGGAGACCGGCTTCGATGTCGAGATCACGGGGCTCGTCGGGACGTACACGGACCCGCGCCACGTCATCGCCTACAGCGACGGGGAGGTGCGCAGGCAGTTCGCCGTTGTCTTCACAGCGCGCATCGTCGGAGGAGCACTGGCCGGCTCCGACGAGTCCACGGAGGTCCGCTTCGTCACCCCGGACGAGCTTGAGGATCTCCCGATGCACCACACGCAGCGGCTCCGGCTCCGGCACTGGCGGGAGGGGCGTGGGCAGCCGTATTTGGCGTAGGTCAGGCTGTCTGCCGGGGTGTCGCGGGTCTCTCGCCGGACCTGAACCGTCACGAATGCGATGACGTCACCACCGGCCTTCTGCAGCGGCTGATCCCGGACCACTACAGCGCACTGCCGAGTGCGCTACCGTGTGAGGAGAAGCCCGCCGCAGACGGCCAACGTGACTGCGACGGGCAGCCGAAATAGGTGGGCTGTCGGGGCCTAATGGCTATAGGCCCCGCCGGTCACACCTTGCCGATCGTCACCCAGACGAGCCCGATGATGGCCACCAGCAGTTCTACCCAAGGGGTTACCGGGTCTCTTGCAGAAAGCCCCGGCGTTCATGCCGGGGATGAATGCATCTCAGGACTGCTCTGACGTGCACCTCAGAGCGGACGTTTTTG
>NZ_JBFBBD010000055.1:0-47481 GCF_040689515.1 Streptomyces sp. NPDC051173 | reverse complement strand
CGCGCTGTCCTCAAACTCCCCCAGCTACCGCTGGGAGGTGCCCCCAACGGGCTGGGTATGCGGGCTACGGTCCGCACCATCCAGCCCGTCCGGCGTTTGAGGACGCGCCCGCTGGGGGCACCTCCCAGCGGTAGCTGGGGGAGCTCCCGCCGCAGGCGGCAACGGACCCGCAGCCGGGGGCCTGGGGGCCTGCCCCCAGTTTCGGGAAGGGGCGGGGCTGGGGAACAAGCCCGCCGCAGGCGCAAGCAACCCGCACCCGGCAACGAACCCGCACCCACAGCCCGCCCCACCCAACAGTGGACTAGACCTTTCCCCACCCACACGCGACACTACAGACGTGAAACACGTCATCGCCCTGGACGTCGGCGGCACCGCCATCAAAGCCGCACTCATCGGCCCCGACCACCGGCTCCTGCACGAAGCCCGCCGCCCCACCCGCCGCGAACACGGCCCGGACGCGGTCGTCGACGGCATCCTGGACTTCGCGGCCGAGCTGCGGGAGACGGGGCGCAGGCTCTACGGGCGGACAGCGGAAGCCTCCGGCGTGGCCGTACCCGGCATCGTGGACAGCGAGGCCGGCACCGCCGTCTACTCCGCGAACCTCGGCTGGCGCGACGTCCCGCTGCGCGACCTGCTGCGCGAGCGCCTGGGCGGCGGCACACCCGTGGCCCTGGGCCACGACGTCCGCACGGGCGGCCTCGCGGAGGGCCGGATCGGCGCGGGCCGGGGCGCCGACCGGTTCCTGTTCGTCGCCCTCGGCACCGGCATCGCGGGAGCGATCGGCATCGACGGCCGGATCGAGCAGGGTACGCACGGCTACGCGGGCGAGATCGGCCACATTTCCGTACGTTCCGGACCGGACGCCCCCAAGTGCGGCTGCGGCGGCCTCGGCTGCCTGGAGACCGTGGCCTCGGCGGCGGCCGTGAGCACCGCCTGGGCGCGGGCCACCGACGACCCGGCCGCCGACGCCGCGGGCTGCGCCGCGGCCGTCGCGGCCGGCGACCCGCGCGCCCACGCCGTGTGGCAGGAGGCCGTCGACGCCCTCGCGGACGGCCTCGTCATCGGGCTCACCCTCCTGGACCCCCATACGCTGATCATCGGTGGCGGGCTCGCCGAGGCGGGGGAAACGTTGTTCACACCGCTGCGCGCCGCCGTCGCGGAGCGGATCACGTTCCAGAAGGCCCCCCGCATCGTCCCGGCGGCGCTCGGGGACACCGCCGGCTGCCTGGGCGCGGGCCTGCTCGCCTGGGACCTTCTCTCCACCGATTCCACGGAGGTATCCGCCTGATGGTCGAACGAACGGTTCTCGCCGGTGCCCGCGTGGTGCTGCCGACCGGTGTGGTCGAGAACGGGCGGGTGGCGGTCGAGGGCCGGCGGATCGCCGCCGCGCCGCCCGCCGGAGGCACGGCCCTCGACCTCACCGGCCACTGGATCGTCCCCGGCTTCGTGGACATGCACGTGCACGGCGGCGGTGGCGCGTCCTTCTCCTCGGGCGACGCCGAGGAGGCGCTCACGGCCATCCGTACGCACCGCGCGCACGGCACGACCACGACCGTCGCCTCCACGGTCACCGGTGACCTCGACGACCTGGCCCGGCAGGCGGCCGTCCTCGCGGAGCTGACCGAGCAGGGCGACCTGGCGGGGATCCACTTCGAGGGCCCGTTCATCTCGCCGCACCGCTGCGGCGCGCACCAGCCGGAGCTGCTGCGCGCCCCGGACCCGGCGGACGTGCGCAAGCTGGTCGACGCGGCGCGCGGCACCGCCCGCATGATGACCCTCGCCCCGGAGCTCCCCGGCGGCCTGGAGTCCGTCCGCCTGCTCGCGGACGCGGGCGTCATCGCGGCGGTCGGCCACACCGACTCCACGTACGAGGCCACGCTGGAGGCCGTCGAGGCGGGCGCGACGGTGGCCACGCACCTCTTCAACGCGATGCCGTCCCTGCTGCACCGCGCGCCCGGCCCGATCGCGGCGCTGCTGGAGGACGAGCGGGTCACGGTCGAGCTGATCGACGACGGCACGCACCTCCACCCCGCCGCCCTCCAGCTGGCGTTCCGCAGCGCGGGCGCGGACCGGGTCGCGTTCATCACGGACGCGATGGGCGCGGCCGGCATGAACGACGGCATGTACCCGCTCGGCCCCATGCGCGTCGAGGTCAAGGACGGCGTCGCGCGGATCGCCGACGGCCCGACGGCCGGTTCCATCGCGGGCTCCACGCTCACGCTCGACACCGCCTTCAAGCGCGCGGTGACCGTCGACGGGCTGCCGGTCGAGGACGTCGTACGGGCCCTGTCGGCGAACCCGGCGCGGCTGCTGGGCGTCGACGACCGCGTCGGCTCCCTGGAGCCGGGCAAGGACGCGGACCTCGTCGTCCTCGACGCCTCCTACGACCTGGTGGGTGTCATGCGCAAGGGCGAATGGGTGGTTGAGCCCGAAGTGCGGTAGTTCTGCACTCCCTTGACGGGACTTCACACCGCGGCGGCGCGTCCGAGGTCTGGGCGCGCCGCCGCAGTTTTGGCATGATCGCTCGCGCAGCCGTTCACAGAGCCGTCACGCCGCCGTAACGCCGTCCCCGGTCATGGGAGAGAGCCGCCGATGATCCTCACGGTCACGCTCAACACCGCACTCGATCTGACCTACCGCGTTCCACGTCTGCAGCCGCACACCTCGCACCGCGTCACGGACGCCACCGAGCGGGCGGGCGGCAAGGGCCTCAACGTCGCGCGCGTCCTCGCCGCGCTGGGCCACCCCACGGTCGTCACCGGCTTCGCCGGGGGCGCGACGGGTGAGACCGTGCGCCGCCTCCTCGCCGAGAGCGCCCCCACCGCGGGGAACCTCACCGACGCCCTCGTCCCCGTCCTCGGCCCCACCCGCCGCACGGTCGCCGTCGTCGACGCCTCGACCGGCGACACGACCCAGCTCAACGAACCCGGCCCGGCCGTCTCGCCCGAGGAGTGGGCGTCCTTCACCGACACCTACGCCCGCCTCCTGCGCGAGGCCGCGGCCGTCGCCCTGTGCGGCAGCCTGCCGCCGGGCGTCCCGGTCGGCGCGTACGCCCATCTCGTACGGCAGGCGCGCGCGCTCGGCGTGCCCGTACTCCTCGACACCAGCGGCGAGCCGCTGCGCCGGGGCATCGCCGCCCGCCCCGACCTGGTCAAGCCCAACACCGGCGAACTCGCCGCCCTCACCGGCTCCACCGAACCGCTGCGCGCGGCCCTCGACGCCCGGCGCCGGGGCGCCCACGCGGTGGCCGCGACCCTGGGCGCCGACGGCATGCTCGCCGTCACCCCCGAGGGCACCTGGCGCGCGGCCCCGCCGCGGCGGCTGACCGGCAACCCGACCGGCGCGGGCGACTCCGCGGTCGCGTCCCTCCTCGCCGGCTGGGTCGAGGGCACCCCCTGGCCGGAGCGCGTGGCCCGCGCCGTGGCCCTCGCGGGGGCGACCGTACGGGCGCGTGCGGCGGGCGAGTTCGACCGCCCGACCTACGAGAGTCTGCTGCCACAAGTGAAGGTGACGGAGGCGTAACCACCATGCCCCTCGTACGCACCGGCGAACTGGTCACCGAGGCGCGGGCCGCCGCGCGGGCGGTCGTCGCCTTCAACGTCATCACCGTCGAACACGCCGAGGCGATCGCCACGGGAGCGGAGGCCGCCGGCCTGCCCGCGATCCTCCAGGTCTCGGAGAACGCGGTGAAGTTCCACGACGGCCGCCTGGCCCCCATCGCCGCCGCCACGGCCGCGGTCGCGACCGCTTCCCGGGCCCGGCTGGCCCTCCACCTCGACCACGTCGAGAGCGACGACCTCCTGCGCCGGGCCCACGCACACGGCTTCAGCTCGGTGATGTACGACGCGTCGAAACGGCCGTACGGCGAAAACGTCAAGGCCACGGCGGAAGCGGTCCGTTGGGGCCACGAGCGGGACCTCTGGGTGGAGGCAGAACTGGGCCGCGTGGGCGGCAAGGCGGGCGACGCCCACACCCCCGGCATCCGCACGGACCCGGCCGAGGCCGCCGCCTATGTGACCGACACCGGCGTCGACGCCCTGGCCGTGGCGGTGGGCAGCAGCCACGCGATGTCCTCCCGGACGGCGGCGCTCGACCACACCCTGATCTCCCGGCTGCGCGACGCCGTCCCCGTCCCCCTCGTCCTCCACGGCTCGTCCGGCGTCCCGGACGAGGAACTCCGCCGCGCGGTGGCGGCGGGCATGGCCAAGATCAACGTGGGCACGGCCCTGAACGTGGCGTTCACAGGGGCGGTACGAGCGTTCCTGGAAGCACACCCGTCGGCGGTCGACCCGAGAAAATACCTGACCCCGGCGCGGGGGGCGATGGCGGAGGCGGTGACACGCTTCCTGCGGACGGCGGCGGGCGCGTGAAGCACGAGGGCCGACGCAGGGATCTCTCCCCACGCCGACCACCCAAGCGCCCAGGGAGTCAGCCCTGCCCGTCGAAGAGTGCTTCGGCGCTGGCCACGATGAATGCCTGGTCCAGCCAGCGCTCCAGAGTGTCCAGGTCGGTACAGTTGCAGACGCGTTCCCGAACCTCCGGCGAGACGGCGATGTCCCGGCTCTTCAGCACGCGCATCACCATCAGCGCACGCTCCCAGGCCCGCCCTTCGACCCGCCCCTCGGCCAGCCCCTCGACCCGCCCCTTGGCTTCGCCTTCGAGGAGTGCCTGCTCGATCATGGTGCCGCGGCCGGGGAAGTAGGTACGGATAGGCATCAGTTTCCTCCAGGTCTCTCCCGCCCGGGAGTCCCCCAGGCCGATCTCCAGCAGTTCCGAGTAGTACGCCGAGGACTCCGGGGCGGCCGCGCCCAGGGCGCGGGCCAGTGCGTCCAGTATGGCCGGAGCGTCCTCATGGCTGCTATGCGTCATGGCCGAGAACGTCGCCATGGTCAGGTCCCGGGCAGCCTCCTCCGAGTCGGTGATCACGGGGACATTGCCCGGCCCCAGGACCAGCGGATGCACCGACAGCGAAGTCCAGGCGTCGACGCCGAGCCGGAACGGACCGGCCGCCCAGTCCGCGGTCGCCTTGTCATGGCAGACCACGAGGAGCAGCACGGGGCAGGCGTACTTCGCTTTCAAGAACGACATGTAGTACGCCCAGCTGACCGGCTTGGCCCGGTCCTGCCGCCCCTGCGCCTCGATGGCGAGGAGAAACCCTCCGCGATCACCACTCCTGCCGTCGCCGACCGGCTCGATGCGCAGCACGCTGTCCACGCGCCGCTCCAGCGGCCTGATCTCCGTGACGTCCGCCGTGAGGACCTCGACGGCCGCCTTGGCGGGTAACGGCACACCCAACAGCCGGAATACCGGCGCGAGCAACCCCGGCTGTTCCTGGAAGATCCGGTGCGACGCCTCGTGACGTGAAGTAACCATGTAATGACGCTAAGGCCTCGAACGGGAATCCATCAGACTCTCGCCCTACGTTCACTCATTCGAGCAAGTGAATCGCTCACCAGTACAAGAAGCCTGGACGGCCCGGCCGTATCGACGAGAAGAGGGCCGCCCCGTCGCGGGGTGGCCCTCCTCTCCGTCACGAAAGACGCGGCTCGCGTCAGACGTTCACCCCGAAGTCCTGCGCGATGCCGACCAGGCCCGACGCGTAGCCCTGGCCCACCGCGCGGAACTTCCAGTCCGCGCCGTTGCGGTAGAGCTCGCCGAAGACCATGGCCGTCTCCGTGGCCGCGTCCTCGCTGAGGTCGTAGCGGGCGATCTCGGCGCCGCCGGCCTGGTTGACGATGCGGATGTAGGCGTTGCGGACCTGGCCGAAGTTCTGGCTGCGGGTCACCGCGTCGTAGATGGAGACGGGGAAGACGATCTTCTCCACGTCGGCCGGGAGCGCGGCGAGGTTGACGTTGATCGACTCGTCGTCGCCGTCGCCCTGGCCGGTGGTGTTGTCGCCGGTGTGGACGATCGACTGGTCCGGCGTCGACTTGTTGTTGAAGAAGACGAAGTGGGCGTCGGAGTAGACCTTGCCCGTGGGGTTCACGGCGATCGCGCTCGCGTCGAGGTCGAAGTCCGTACCGGTGGTGGTGCGGACGTCCCAGCCGAGGCCGACCGTGACGGCCGTCAGGCCCGGGGCCTCCTTGGTGAGGGAGACGTTGCCGCCCTTGGACAGGCTTACAGCCATGGGAAAGGTCCCTTTCTGATGGAATCGCCGCGACGGCGGCCGCGGGGTCGCCGTCACTCTTGATAACGCCCTCCGGGGGACCCAGGGTTCCAATCGGCTTTACTTTCTTTGCCATTTCCTGATGGGTCGTCGCCGGAGCCGCCCGGCCGGGCGCAAAACGGGGTGACGGCCCGTCCCGGGCGCGGGATCATGGGGGACATGTCCGGTCCCCACGTCATCCGCGGCTCCGTCTGCCTCCCGGAGTCCGAGCTCATGTGGCGTTTCTCGCGCTCCTCGGGCCCCGGCGGCCAGCATGTCAACACCAGCGACAGCCAGGTCGAGCTCCGCTTCGACCTCGCCGCCACCGACGCGCTGCCCCCGGTGTGGAAGGAGCGCGCCCTCGCCAGGCTCGCGGGCCGCCTGGTCGGCGGCGTGGTGACCGTACGGGCGTCGGAGCACCGATCCCAGTGGCGCAACCGCGAGGCCGCGGCCGTCCGGCTGGCCGCGCTCCTCGCCGAGGCGTCCGCGCCGCCGCCCCGGCCGCGGCGGCCCACGAAGATCCCGCGCGGCATCAACGAACGGCGGCTGCGCGAGAAGAAGCAGCGCGGCGACACGAAGCGCGGCCGTTCCGGCCGCGATTGGGGCTGACCCCCGGGCCGTCCGGCGGCTGAGGACACGCCCCAGACTTCGTCCGGGACCCCAAGGGCGCCTCCGCCGCGGGCGGAGAACAGCCGAGCCTCAGGCCAGCCGCCGGTAGCGCCCCTTGAAGTACGTCAGCGGCCCGCCCTCCGTGCTCGGCGCCCCGGCCGAAAGCACCCGGCCGATCACCAGCGTGTGGTCCCCCGCCTCGACCCGCTGCTCGGTCCGGCACTCCAGGACGGCCAGCGCGCCCCGCACCAGCGGAGCCCCCGTCCGCGCCCCGCGCTCGTAGGGGATGTCCTCGAACAGCAGCCGGTCGCTGATGCGGCCCTTCATCGCGAAGCGGCCCGCGATGTGCCGCTGGCTCTCGGCGAGGACGGACACCGCCCACAGCGGCTGCCGTTCCAGAAGGTCGTCCATGCGGGAGCCGTTGCGAACGCTCACCATCACGAGCGGCGGTTCGAGGGAGACGGAGAGGAACGCGGTCGCCGTCATCCCGACGCCCTCACCCCGCGGCCCGTCCTCGGCGTCGTGGGCGGTCACCAGCACGACGCCCGCGGCGAGGCGTGCGAGGGCGGCCCGGAACTCGTCGGCGCTCACCCCTTCAGCATGGGGTATGGCGGTCTCGTGGGGCGAAGTCGTCTGCAACACGCTGTGCACGCTAGCCGCCGCGCCGTTCCCCCGCATCGGGCTTCAGGACCAGCCGGGTCCTAGGTCGCCCGGCGGTGCCTCCGGGGCAAGAATCCCCGGCCGGCGGGGCATCCTCGCGCTCCGCGACCGGTTCGCGCCAAAGCGTGGCCGATTGCCTTTCGACAGTCATCCGATTCGCCTCCGGATGGCGTCCATATGGGTGTCGTATGGGTTTCGGATTTGCGTTCACGAAGCATAGGAGCGCGCTCGAACGCCAGTGGCGGGACTTCATCACGCGCTGTGACATGAGTCACAGAGGGCGCTAATTGTTGACCCTGTGTACCGAGTGGTCAGCTCGCTGTGATTCAGTGGCCGTGATAAACGGACGACAAGAAGCCTGGAGTTGCTGTCGAGGTCTCGGGGGAGAGCGAAGATGGAGACCGAGTCGGAGCCGTACGTCCGCCTTGCGACCTTGCGGGGATTGCATCAGGTGGTTGCCGATCTGAACACGGCACGTAGCCTCGCGGACACCTTGCAGACCGTCGCGGACGGCATCGTCGCCGGCCTCGGCTATGAGCTTTCGGCAGTCAATCTCGTGCGGCCCGACGGGGATCTCGTCGTGGCCGCCGTCGCGGGCAGCGCACACGCCGAGGCCCTGATGGCCGGGCGGGTCGGCTCCCGGGTCTCCTGGGAGCGCCGGCTCGCCATGGCGGACCAGTGGGGCTCGCTGCGCTTCATCCCGTACACCGAGGGCTGGGTGCTCGACGACGACGACGTGCCTCAGTGGCACACCGCCGGCCCCGCCCCGCGCTTCCCGGACGAGTGGCACCCCATGGACCGCCTCTTCGCCCCGATGTACACGGCGGGCACCGCCGGAGGCGAGCTCCTCGGCGTCATATCCGTCGACAGACCGCGCAACGGACGCCGCCCGGGAGCCTGGGGCCGGGAGGCCCTCCAGATGTACGCGTTCCAGGCCGCGATTGCGATCAGCAACGCTCGGCTGCGCGCAAACATGCAAAGGGCACTCGTCCGCTTGGAGCGCGAGCAGCAGGCGCTGCGCGCGAGCGAGGAAAGCTTCCGCCAGGCCTTCGAGTACGCGCCCAGCGGCATGGCCATCGCCGAGATGGGCGGCGATCAGCACGGCCGGCTGCACCGCACCAATGACGCCCTGTGCCGCCTCCTGGGCCGGTCCGCCTCGCAGATGCGCCGCTATTCCTTCTCCGACCTCGTCCACCCCGAGGACATCGGCACCCTCCTGCGCACCTCCGCCGAGGGCGGCCGGGCCGAACTCCGCCTCGGCCGCCGCGACGGCAGTTATGTCTGGGTGTCGCTGCGCAATTCCGTGGTGGCCGACGCGGCGGACGGCCCGCGTTATCTCCTCACCCACGTCGAGGACATCGAGGAGCGCAAGCGCCACGAATTGCAGCTCGCCCACCGCGCCAGCCACGACTCCCTGACCGGGCTGCCCAACAGCGCCGAGCTGCGCGCCCGCCTCAGCAGCCGGCTGTGCGGCACCCCGGCCCGCGCCGAGGAGCACGCGTCGGTCGCCCCGTACGGCTCCCTCGACGGCTTCGACGAGGTCGAGGGCGCGGCGTACGGGCAGCAGCAGTACGGGCACGGCTTCGGCGCCGACCTCGGGCCGGACTACGCGCCCGACTTCGCCGCCGACTACGCCTCCGACTTCGCGCCCGACAGCGCCACCGGCGAATTCGGCGCGGAACACGGCGGCGCGCCCTATCCGGGGCACGTGCACACCGTCGCGCCCGACGAGGACTCCGAGGACGACGGGACCAAGGGCCTGGCCGTGCTCTTCTGCGACCTCGACGGCTTCAAGTCCATCAACGACCGCTTCGGGCACCACACGGGCGACGCCGTCCTCATCGAGGTCGCCCGGCGGCTGACCGACGGCGTGCGCGAGGGGGACACCGTGGCCCGGCTCGGCGGCGACGAATTCGTGGTCCTCGCCGACGGCCTCGGCCAGGCGGACGCCGAGGATCTCGCGGTCCGGCTGCGCAACGCGATCATCCCGCCGATAAGGGTCGACGGCCGTGCCGTACGCGTCGGCGCGAGCTTCGGGATCGGCTGGGCGGGCTGCGGGATGTCGGCCGACGAGGTACTCCGCTCCGCCGATCAGCGCATGTACGTCGAAAAACGGTCACGTGCCAAGGCGGGGCGGCGGGCAGGCTGAGGTCCGTACCACGGCGTGGGCCCATGATTACCGGGTAGGCTGCGCCGAATGCGGCCACCGCCGCCGACGTGAATCGATCGTGAAAATTGGCCATCCGGACCGCGTGGCTGCCCGGGGCCGCCCCGGCTCGGCAGCGGCGGTCCGGGGCGCTCGCGCACGTGAGCGCCGGTGGGCACCAGGTTGGGAGTGACAGGGGATGACGGCCGGTAACAACGGTTCGGGAACGCCGGAGGGCGACGACCCGTTCGCGCACCTGTACCGCTCGGAGGGTGGTGACGGGAGCCCGGAGGACGGCCCCGCCGCGCCCCGGCCCGGCGTCCCCCGCACGTCCTACCACCAGGTCCGCACGGTGGGCTCCCGGCAGTACGGGCAGCAGAACCAGACGTACGGCGGGCAGCAGCCCCCGCACCAGCCCGCACCGCACTACGCGGCCCCCGAGACGCTCCCGGGCGGCACCCCGCGCCAGCCGGGCCCCCCGCCCGGCGGCCACGGCGGCCCCCAGCGCCCGAAGCGCCGCGGTCTGCTCATCGCCGCCATAGCCGTCGTCGTGGTCGTGGCGGGCGGCATCGGCGCGGCGATGATCACCAACAGCGGCGGCGACTCGAAGACGAGCGCCGACGGCGGCGACAACAAGCCGAAGCCGCAGAACAGCGCGAAGCCGAAGGAACCGGAGAAGGACCAGCCGAGCAATTCCTCGGCGGCGGGGCTTCTCAACCGGGACGCGGCGAGTCTGCGCCTCATCGGGCCGGCGGGCACCGAGAAGAAGGTGTCGGGCGCCAAGGCGGCCGACGGCGCGTACGTCAAGGGCATGGATCAGCAGGGTGCGGGTGTCGAGTGGGAGGTGGATCTCCAGAACGCCGGTGAGTACCGGCTGAACCTCTCCTACGGCGTCCCCGGCAAGGACGCCAACCTCACGGTCACGGTCAACGGCAAGCCCAACGATCTGCCGATAAAGCTGGGGAACTACGGCAACTCGAAGGAAGGCGAGTGGTCCAGCAACTGGATGACCACTTGGACCCGCGTCGACCTCGACAAGGGCCCGAACCGCATAAAGATTTCCTGCGAGGCGGGTAACCAGTGCGAAGGCCATCTCGACCAGGTGTCGATCACCCCGCCCAAGAGCTGACTTTTCGGAGGAGCGCGCCGTGCGCGCCATACCGCTCAGTCGCGCTCCAGGGCGAGGTGCCACGTCCGGTGGTTGGTTGGCCAGGTCACCTCCCGGTCAGCCAACCGCCAGGCCGTCACCCGGAAATCCGGACCAGGCTGGATTCAGCTTCCCCGGATCGCCCAGGCTCAACGCGGTAGATATGGCGTCAGCCGACCTGGCCCGCGGACCATCCCTGACCGGGGGTATCCGCGAAGTCCCACTGCTGCACCCGCGCTCCGTTCGCGGTGCTCGAGTTCTCGACCTCCAGAACCTTGCCGCTGTTCCTGTTCACCAGGGCGAAGTTGCCGTAGTGTCCGGCGCCGGTGGAGAACTTCCACTCTTGCGTGTCGTTACCTGCACAACTCCACTGCTGGACGGGCGCGCCGTTATCCGTGCGAGAGTCCGCAACTTCCAGGCACTTTCCGCTGAAGTTCTCCAGCGAGTACCAGCCATCCCCTCGGTTCCGGAACTTCCAGTAGCTCCCCGTCTGTGAACCGCAGCTCCACTGCTGGGCCCGAGCCCCATTGCTGGAGCTGGAGTTTTCGATCTCCAGGCATTTGCCTGCGCCACCGCTACCCAACTGCCAGTAGGGGTTGTCCGCATGACTGACGCCCGGAGTCATCAACATGACGACAGACGCGGCGGCGGCTGCCGTCGTAATCTTCGAGGCAATCTTCAACTTGAAGCCCTTCACAAGATTGCGTGCAGGATGTGAATTTTGCGCGCAAGGAGTAAAGATCACATAAGTCGAACTCGCGTACCCACAAGGGGATTAAGTCATTCCGGATAGTCGACACCGACGCTTGGATCACCGGCCCATCGGCAGCGAGTCCGGCGTCGCGTCGCCGGAGTCGGGCGAGGAGCCAGGGCGGCCGGGAGGCTACGCGTCCGCAAAGACCACGGCACACAGGTCAAGGCCGGCCGCGGCCGTGTAAGCCGGGGCCCGGGCGCGGAGTTGGGCCGCTTCACGGCGGGTACGTAGTACCCAAGGAGGGGATCCCGTGGAGACAGGACACACGCACCATGGACGACGGCGACTCACTCGACCGCATCCTCGCCGCGGCGATCGGCGACCGGGATCGGGAGTACGAGCGCTGCCCGGACTGCCGGCTTCCGTTGAAGGTGATCGTCGTCGCGGAGAATCCCGGGGACGCCACCTCGCCGGCGATCGTCCGCGGCGTCTGCCCCGGCTGCCCAAGAGGGGCGATCACCGTCGCCCCATGACACCCCTCGCACTCGCCTGCCCGAACTGCCAGAACATGATGCAGCAGATGGGCAACGGCGTGTACAAGTGCTGGAACTGCGGGTACACGAGCACCGGCTGACCTCCCCCGGCGTGCCCCGGGCCCCGTGCGCGGCCCGGAGGCCTCCGCGCGCCTCTCGCCGGGGAGCCTCCGAGGATGCGAGCCGGGCGGAATGCGGCGATGCTGGGTGCGTCAGCGTTCCGTGAGGAGGACGGCCATGTCCATGCTCGACAAGCTCAAGGGCCTGCTCAAGGGTCATGAGGATCAAGCCAGGCAAGGCGTCGAGAAGGCCGGTGACGCCTTCGACGAGAAGACGGGCAACAAGTACCAGAGCCAGGTCGACACGGCCCAGCAGAAGCTCAACGAACAGATCGGCAACCAGCCGCCGACGGACGAACAGCGGTAGCCCGCGCGTCCGCCGTCCGCATACGGTCGCAATGCCGCACACAGTGGCGTTGCGGCCGCGGCGTGCGCCCTCAAGAAGCCGGCGTGCCTCCGTGAGGTGTGCGCCCTGAAGAGGCCCGCATATCTCCCGAGGTGCGCGCTCCGAAGAAACCGGCGCGCCTCCTGAAGGGCATGCCGCCCGAAGAAGCCTCCGACCGGCCCGGCTGAGCGCGCTCCACCGTCGAGCGCCCCCTCCGGTCACCCTCCGCGCACCCTTCGCCGAAGCCGCCCCGGGCACCCAGTGCCCGGGGCGGCTTTCGCATGCCCGTGTGCGGAAGCACCCGGTCCGCCGCCCCGCCGGGCGCGTAACAAAGCCGCACCCAGTTCACCGCATAGCGGAACCAATCAACCGCGTTTCGGAGAACGGGAGATCAAATCCTTGTTGCGCCCCTGTCAATGACGCCCCATCAATGGCAAAGTCTCTTCTCAATTCGCTCCTGCACCACACGTTGCACCAAGGGGCAGTCGTACACCCGGCTGCCCTAACCCCCCTCATAGGAGACAGAGTTGAGAAGCATCACCTCCACCTCCCGCAAGAACACCCTCCGCGCCGCCGCCCTCGTCGCCTCGGCCGCCATGGTCGTCGTCGGAGTGCAGAGCGGCTCGGCGACCGCCAAGACCGATCACGAGAACGGCGCGCAGGCGCTCGCGCTCTCCGCGGGGCAGCGGTCGGCAGCGATCAAGACCGCGCAGACGGAGGCGGGAAGCACCGCCGCGAAGATCGGTCTCGGTGGCAAGGAGAAGCTGGTCGTCCGCGACGTCATCAAGGACGTCGACGGCACGGTGCACACCCGCTACGAGCGGACGTACGACGGTCTGCCGGTGCTCGGCGGCGACCTGGTCGTGCACGAGGCCAAGAGCGGCTCGCGCAGTGTCGACAAGGCGACGGACGCCGACATAGCCGTGCCCACGACGACGCCCTCGCTCGCCCCGTCCGCCGCGAAGAAGAGCGCACTGAGCGCCTCCGCGGACCAGAAGAACGCCAAGACCGACAGCCAGGCCCCGCGCAAGGTCGTCTGGGCGGCGAGCGGCAAGCCGGTCCTGGCCTACGAGACCGTGGTGACCGGCGTCCAGAAGGACGGCACGCCGAGCAAGCTGCACGTCATCACCGACGCGTCGACGGGCAAGAAGCTCTTCCAGCGCGAGTCCATCGAGACGGGCACGGGCACCAGCACCTACAGCGGCAAGGTCCCGCTGACCACGACGAAGACCGGTTCGGGCTACGAGCTCACCGACGGCTCGCGCGGCGGCCACAAGACGTACGACCTCGACCAGGGGACGTCCGGCACCGGTTCGCTGTACACCAACTCCACCGACACCTGGGGCGGCGGCCGTCAGACCGCGGCCGTCGACGCGCACTACGGCGCGGCCGCGACCTGGGACTTCTACAAGAACGTCCTCGGCCGCACGGGCATCAAGAACGACGGCAAGGGCGCCTACTCCCGCGTCCACTACGGCGACAACTACGTCAACGCCTTCTGGGACGACGAGTGCTTCTGCATGACGTACGGCGACGGTGAGGGCAACAACCACCCGCTGACCTCGCTCGACGTGGCCGCCCACGAGATGAGCCACGGCGTCACCTCGGCGACGGCCGGCCTGAACTACAGCGGCGAGTCCGGCGGCCTCAACGAGGCGACCTCGGACATCTTCGGCACGGCCGTCGAGTTCTACGCCAACAACGCCACCGACAAGGGCGATTACCTCATCGGCGAGGCCATCAACATCAACGGCGACGGCACCCCGCTGCGCTACATGGACAAGCCGAGCAAGGACGGCGCGTCGAAGGACTACTGGTCCTCCAGCCTCGGCAACATCGACGTCCACTACTCCTCCGGCCCCGCCAACCACTTCTTCTACCTGCTGTCCGAGGGCAGCGGCACGAAGACGGTCAACGGCGTGACCTACAACAGCCCCACCTACGACAACTCCAAGCTCGCGGGCATCGGCCGGGACAAGGCCACCAAGATCTGGTACAAGGCCCTGACCACGTACTTCACCTCCACCACCAACTACAAGGCCGCCCGCGCCGGCACCCTGAAGGCCACCGCGGACCTCTACGGCGCCACCAGCGCGGAGTACAAGGCGGTCGCGGCCACCTGGACCGCGATCAACGTCAAGTGATCCGCCCCTGGTGAACCCCGCACCCCTCCCGTGACCCGCGCCGGACCGCGCCCCCACCGCCCAGGAAGGCGGGGGCGCGGTCCGGTGCGCGCGGGCCCCGGGCCGTACGTTTACGCGTACACCTCCCGGCCGTGACACCATCGAAGCGTGATCGACCTCGGCTACTCGCTTTCGCGCCGCTTCCCCGACCCGCCGCAGACGGACTACCGCACCGCGGACGTGCGGACGCTCCGGCACGACCTCTTCTGCGGTGACGTCTACCTCGCGGACGTGAAGACCGACCGCGAGCTGTCCACAGCCTGGGGATGGGTGCCGGTCCTGGACTTCGCCTGGGCGCTGTGCGACGTCCTCGAACAGGTCGACCAGGACCCCCGGGGCAACCGCTCGGCGGTCCCGCAGTACGCCGAGCTGGACTTCACCGAGTCCACCGACCGGATGCTCTTCGCCCGGCGCTTCGGCTGGGTGGAGGTCGAGGCCGACTGGATGCCGGCGGACGAGCCCCCGCTCAACTTCAACCACCGGGCGCTGCGGCGCGAGGCCCGGGACTTCCTGCACGACCTGATCGCGGACCTGTCGGACATGCACGAGGGCCTCGCCGACAACCCGGCGATCTGGGACCTCCAGGCCCGCTTCCCGCGCGTGTGACCCGCCGAGGCGGACGGGGCATTTCGCCTGCGTTGAGCCGGTCCCGCTTCCCACGCGTGTGACCCGCCGCCCCTGAGGCCCGGACCGCCCAGGTCACCGTCACCCCTGAGGCCCGACCGCCCCAGGTCACCACCGCGCCCGGGTCCCGTCCGACGCCCGCGTCACCCGCCGCCCCTGAGCCCCGCGCGTGTGACCCGTCGCCCGTGGACTCCGTCCGCCACCCCAGGTCACCCGAAAGGCGCCTCCACCCGGACCCCTATGTGCGCGGCGAACGCGGCCGCCAGATCCAGCAGTTGGGCCGGGCTGACGACCGCGCCCGAGAGCCGCTCGACGCCCCGGGCGATGTCCAGCTCCGCGGCCGCCCGCAGGTCGACGTCCGTCATCCGGGCGGCCGTGAAGTCGACGCGCCGCAGCGCGCAGTCGCGGAAGACGACCCGTTCCAGGACGGCGCCGCCGAAGTCCGCCTCGGAGAGCACGCAGCCCTCGAAGGTGACGTCCTTCAGCCTCGCCTCGCGCAGATTCAGATAGTCGATCTTGCCGCCGCTCACCAGGACCCGGTCCAGGACCGCGCCGTGCAGCTGCGTCCCGCCGAGCCGGGCGTCGCGCACCTCCACGTCGCGCAGCGTGGCCTCGGCGAGATCCGTGCCCACGCCCCGGACGCCGTCCAGCACGCAGTCCATGAACCGCGCCCGGCTCAGCCGGGTCTCGTCCAGCGCGCAGCGACGTATGAGGCAGTCCATGAAGCGGCCGCCCCGCCCGCTCCGGCCCGAGAGATCCGCCTCGGTGAAGTCCAGCCCGTCGTAGTCCCCGTCCGGCTCCGGCCCGGGTCCCTCGTACGGCCGCAGCGGGGGCAGCCGTACCTCTGGGAGTCTGGCCGTCGGGGCCGCCTTCCGCGGCCTCGCCCTGCCCTGTGCCCTGTCGCCCATCGCCATGCGTCCACGGTGGCACACGGCACTGACAATGCCCCTGACCTGGGTGTTCGGCCTCATCACCGGCGCCCTGCCCCGAGGAGGAGCACCCATGCACGCGATCCGGCTACACGCCTTCGGCCCTGCGGAGAACCTCACGTACGAGCGCGCCGACGACCCCGTGCCGGGCCCCGGCCAGGTGCGGATCGCGGTCGCGGCGGCGGGGGTCCACCTCGTCGACGCGACCCTGCGGCAAGGGCGGGCGAAGGGGCCGCACAAGCCTCCGGAGCTGCCCGTGATCCTCGGGCACGAGGTCGCCGGCACGGTCGAGGCGCTCGGCGCCGGCGTGGACGCCGCGCTGCTCGGCCGCCGAGTCGCCACCCACCTGGGCCAGGTGCCGGGGGGCTACGCGCAGCTCACGGTCGCCGACGCGGACAAGCTGCACGACATCCCCGAGGGGCTCGCCGACGATCACGCCGTGACCATGGTCGGCACCGGCCGCACCGCTCTCGGGATCCTCGCCCTGGCCGAACTGACCGGTGAGGACGTGGTCGTGGTCCTGGCCGCCGCGGGCGGCGTCGGCACGCTGCTGGTGCAGCACGCGAAGCGCGCGGGCGCCACGGTCGTCGGCCTCGCGGGAGGGCCCGCGAAGGTGGAGCGCGTACGGGAGCTGGGGGCCGACATCGCCCTCGACTACGTGGACCCGGCGTGGCCGGAAACGGCCCGTGAGGCGCTCGGAGGGCGGGCCGCGACCGTCGTCCTCGACGGGGTCGGCGGGGACGCGGCCCGGGCCGCGGTCGGCCTGCTGGGGCGCGGGGGTCGGCATCTGAACCACGGCTGGACGGCCGTCCCGGCGAGCCCGGGTCCCGTCGCTGCGTTCACCCCCGAGGAGCTCGCCGCCCGGTCGGTCACGTCGCGCTGCGTGCTGGGGCAGCCGATGCTGGAGCGGCTCGGGGGGCCCGCGGGGATGCGCCGTACGCAGGCGGAGGCCCTGGCGCACGCGGCGGCCGGGCAAGTGGCTCCGGTCGTCACGCGCTTCCCGCTGGCGGAGGCGGCCGCGGCGCACCGGGCGCTGGAGTCGCGCGGGACGGTGGGCAAGGTCGTACTGGTCCCCTGATCCCTTGCTCCCCGCCTGCCTCATGGGCTCGTTCGCGTGTCCCGGAGCGTTTCCGTCCGGCAGACAGGGGCGAAAACAAGCCGTCTTCCGGCAGGCGGATGTCCCCCATCGGGCCTAGTCTGGTTGGCGCGCGTGAGCGCATAGGTATACGCGGCGCGCCCAACCGCATACGCACCGAATCGGACGCGAGAGCAGGTTCCGATGAGCTCCATGAATACGGGCCCTATACCTCCCCCATCCGCCGCTCTGACCGGACCCGACCCCCGCCGCTGGTGGGGTCTGGCAGTCATCGGCACGGCGCAGCTCATGGTCGTCCTCGACGCCACCATCGTGAACATCGCCCTGCCGTCGGCGCAGCGCGCCCTTCAGATGTCCGACGGCAACCGGCAGTGGGTCATCACGGCCTACACCCTCGCGTTCGGCGGTCTGCTGCTGCTCGGCGGCAAGATCGCGGACCTGGTCGGCCGCAAGCTCACCTTCATGACCGGGCTCGTCGGCTTCGCCGCCGCGTCCGCGCTCGGCGGCGCCGCGCAGAGCTCGGGGATGCTCTTCGTGTCCCGGGCGCTCCAGGGCGCGCTCGGGGCGCTGCTGGCACCGTCCGCGCTGTCCCTGCTGACCACGACGTTCACGGACGTGCGCGAGCGCAGCAAGGCGTTCGGCATCTACGGCGCGATCGCGGCCGGCGGCTCGGCGATCGGGCTGATCGCCGGCGGCCTGCTGACCGAGTATCTGAACTGGCGCTGGTGCCTGTACGTGAACACCCCGATCGCGATCATCGTCTTCCTGGGCGCCGGGGCGCTCCTCCACGACGACCGGCGCCGTGGCGAGGGCAGGCCGCGGCTGGACATCCCGGGCGTGCTGCTGGGCTGCGGGGGCCTCGTGGCGATCGTCTACGGGTGCAGCGAGGCCGAGCCGCGCGGCTGGGACGACGCGCGCGTGCTCGGGCTGCTGCTCGGCGGCGCCGCGCTGCTGGTCCTGTTCACCTGGTGGCAGAAGCGGGCGCCGAGCCCGCTGCTCCCGCTGCGCATACTGCGCGACCGCAACCGCGCGGGATCGGTGCTGACCATGGCGCTCGCGGTCATCGCCATGTTCGGGATGTTCCTGTTCATGACGTACTACCTCCAAGTGGTGTGCGGCTACTCCCCCGTCAAGACGGGCCTGGCCTTCCTGCCGATGACCGCCGCGATCGTCACCGGCTCCACGCAGATCTCCGCGCGGCTGATGACCCATGTCCCGCCGCGGGCGCTGATGGCACCGGGCGCGCTGCTGGCGGCCGGCGGGCTGTTCCTGCTGACCTTCCTGCCGGTGGAGCCCGCGTACGTCTCGCACGTCCTCCCCGCGGAGATCCTCGTGGGCCTCGGCATGGGTCTGATCTTCATGCCGGTGATGGCCACCGCGACATCGGGGGTGGCGCCGCGGGACTCCGGCGTCACGTCCGCGACGGTCAACACCGCTCAGCAGGTGGGCGGTTCGATCGGCACGGCGCTCCTCAACACCATCGCCACGTCCACCAGCGCCACGTACCTCGCGGACCGGCTGCGGACCGCCACCGCCGAGGCGGGCGGCCGGCTGACCCCGGCCGCCCGGGACACGATCACGAAGGCGGGCGTGGTCCACGGCTTCAACGTGGCCATCGGCTGGGCCTCGGGCATCATGCTCCTCGCCGCCGCGACCAGCACCCTCCTGGTCACCGCGGGCGCCCCCAAACACACCGCGCGCCCGCCGGACCCCGCCCGCGCGGAAGCCGAGGAACGCCACCACATGCGCGCCTGCGAACCGGGCGAACCCCCGGGCTGACCCGGCGAACTCCCCCACCACCCGGGGAAATCCATTCGCGCCGGCATCCGGCGGCGGCGCATCCTGTGCTCATGAGGATCAGACTCGCGGAAGCCGCCGACTGGCCCGCCATCTGGCCGGTGGTGCGCACGGTCGCCGCCGCCGGCGAGACGTTCACCTATCCGCGCGACCTCACCGAGGACTTCGCCCGCGCGTCGTGGATGCTGTCCGCGCCGTCCCGTACGGTCGTGGCGGTCGACGGCGCGGGCGGGCTCCTGGGCACCGCCAAGATGAACCCCAACCACATGGGCCCGGCCTCGCACATCGCGAGCGCCAGTTTCATGGTCGCGCCGGAACACTCCGGGCGTGGCGTCGGCCGGGCCCTCGGCGAATACGCCGTCGCGTGGGCACGCGCCGAGGGCTATCGGGCGATGCAGTTCAACGCGGTCGTGGAGAGCAACTCCCGCGCCGTGGCGCTCTGGAAATCCCTCGGATTCACCGTCGTCGGCACCCTGCCCGAGGGCTACCGGCTTCCCGACGGCACCTGCACCGGGCTGCACATCATGCACCTGACCCTGTGAGAACGGTCCCTCACCGCACCACCAGCAGTTCACGAGGCGTGTTGTTCAGGCGGCGGCCCGCCGAATCCGTGCAGGTCACAATGTCCTCGACACGGACGCCGAAGCGGCCCGGGAGATAAATGCCCGGTTCGATCGAGAAACACATCCCCGGGCGCAGCGGGAGGTGTTCGCCCTCGACGAGATAGGGCGGCTCGTAGGTGGTCACGCCGATGCCGTGGCCGGTGCGGTGGATGAAGTATTCGCCGTAGCCGGCAGCGCGGATGACCTTGCGGGCCACTCGGTCGATCTCCTGGCAGGCCACGCCCGGGCGTACGGCCTCGAAGGCCGCCTGCTGCGCCTCGCGCACCACGTCGTGCACCTTGCGCTCCTCGGCGGTCGGCTCGC
Source organism: Streptomyces sp. NPDC051173 (assembly GCF_040689515.1). Taxonomy (NCBI): domain Bacteria; kingdom Bacillati; phylum Actinomycetota; class Actinomycetes; order Kitasatosporales; family Streptomycetaceae; genus Streptomyces; species Streptomyces sp. NPDC051173. Next base: position 27,548 of record NZ_JBFBBD010000055.1, on the reverse strand, counting down.
CCACGTGGACCGTACGGGTGGTGTCCGAGCCGTAGCCGTCCATGAGGCCGCCGAAGTCCATGACGACCATGTCGCCGTCCTCGATGACCTGGTCGCCCGCGTCGTGGTGCGGGTTCGCGCTGTGGGGGCCCGCGCCGACCACCGTGAAGTCCACCTGGCTGTGGCCGTGTTCGCGCAGCAGCCGCGCCAGGTCCGCCGCGACGTCCCGCTCGCGCCGCCCCGCGAAGCGCAGCTGCACGATGTCCTCGTACACGGCGTCCGCCGCCGCGCCGGCCGCCGCGAGCCGCTCCACCTCGTAGGCGTCCTTGACCGCGCGCAGCATCGGCAGCAACTCGGTGAACGCCCCGAAGCCCACACCCGGACAGGCCCGCTGGAAGGCCAGCAGGTGCAGCGCCCAGGCGCTGTCCGAGACGCCGTAGCGGCCCCGCGGGTCCAGCAGCGGGGCGAGCGCGGCATACGGATCCTGGCCGTCCGTCCAGCCCGTGATCGTCAACGCGTGGGCACCCGCCGCCCGTTCGGCGTCGGGCGCCCCCAGCGCCGGGACGAGCAGCTGCGGCCGGTGCCCGGGCGCCAGCAGCAGCGCGGTGAGCCGCTCCGTGGTGTGCGGGCGGTAGCCCGTCAGCCAGGTGAGGTCGGGGCCGGGCGTGACGAGCAGACCGGCCAGCCCCGCCTCGGCGGCCGAGACGGCGGCGCGCTCCATGCGGGCGGCCAGGACCTTGGACCCCTCGGTCGCCCCGGCGGGGGCGGGCTCAGCGGCATCGCTCATGAGGGCAGCGTAATCCGGACGGAGGCGGTCGGCAGCGATTTCTCTACCTCACGGGTGAGAGCCCCTCATCCGCCCGGATGAGAGGCACCCCGACCCAGGACCGATTTCCCCCGGATTTCATTGTGGAGGGGAATCCCGCCCGCCTAGCGTGTTGACGCCCGAACTGAACTCATTCCGTTGTCGTTCTTCCGCCGGGCAGCGCTGGACCATAGTTGAAGGAGCACCATGTTCCGACGGATCGGGCGGTTCGCCGTCCACCGCCCTTGGCTGACCATAGCGGGCTGGATCATCGCGGCAGTGGCACTCGCCATGCTCGCCCCCGGCTTGAAGTCGACAACCGATGAAACGGAATTTCTCCCTTCGCATTACGAGTCCGTACAGGCCGGGAAACTTCAGGAGAAGGCTTTCCCGCAGACCGAACAGCCCTCCGCGATAGCCGTGTTCCAGCGGACCGACGGCGGCAGGCTCACCCCGTCCGACAAGGACGCCGTCGCCCGGATCACCCAAGGCCTGGACGCCAAGCACCACAAGGGCATAGCCAAGGTGGTGACCAACCCCCAGGCCGTGTCGCCCAACGGCGAGATCGCCCTCGCCAATGTCATCGCCGTCGACCGCAACTCCCAGGACAGCACCGTCCCCGACGCGGTCAAGGACCTCCGCTCGGACGTCAAGTCCCTGACCGGTGACACCCAGTTGAAGGTCGGCTTCACCGGCCAGGCGGCCACCGCGCTCGACGCCAAGGAGTCCTCGGGCAACACCGACTCCATGATCATGTCGGCGACCCTCCTCCTGATCGTCATCCTGCTGCTCGTCATCTTCCGCAGCCCGCTGATCGCCCTGCTGCCCGTGCTGATCATCGGCGTCGTCTTCTCGGTCGCCCTCGGACTCATCGGCACCGTCGCCCACCTCGGCGGGCTCAAGGCGGACAACTCCATCTCCGCGATCCTCATCGTCGTCCTCTTCGGCGTCGGCACCGACTACATCCTCTTCCTCCTCTTCCGCTACCGCGAGGAGCTGAGGGCCGGCGAACAACCCAAGAACGCGCTGGTCAACGCCGTCGCCCGGGTCGGCGAGACCATCGCCTCCGCCGCGGGCGCCGTCATCGTCGCCTTCCTCGCCCTGCTGCTCTCCACCATGGGCATGATGCGCGCGATGGGCCCGTCGCTGGCGATCTCCGTCGGCGTGACCCTCGTGGCCGCGCTCACCCTCGTACCGGCCGTCTTCTCCCTGCTCGGCACCAAGGCCTTCTGGCCGTCGAAGTCGTGGAAGAAGAAGCCGCGCAACCGCGTCGCGAACGGCCTCGGCTCCGCCGTCGCCCACCGCCCGGGACTCATCGGAGCCGTCTCCGCCCTGGTCCTCGCGGTGCTCGCCATCGGCACGTTCAGCTTCAAGGCGGAGTTCGACACCGACAGCCAGCTGCCGCAGAAGCTGGAGTCCGTCCAGGCGATGAAGGACCTCCAGCGGGGCTTCTCCGCCGGCCAGTCCGACCCCGCGATGGTCTACGTCCAGTCCAAGGACGCCGCCCCGCTCGACAAGGGCGCCCTGGACACCTACCGCGACAAGCTCGCGAAGCTCGACGGGGTCGGCTCCGCCGCGCTCACGGCCACCAGCCCCGACCGCACCGTCGCGCAGTACAGCGTCGTCCTGAAGTACCGCCCCACCGAGGACAAGGCCATCGAGCTGGCCGGCGGCTCGCTCCGCGACGGCGCGCACGCCGCCGCGCCCGAGGGCACCCGGGCCGTCGTCGGCGGCACCTCCGCCGTCCTCTCCGACGTGGAGAAGGCCGTCACCCACGACTACACGGTCGTCTTCCCCGTCGCCGGCCTCGCCATCATGATCATCCTGGGGCTGCTGCTCCGCAGTCTGGTGGCGCCGCTCTATCTGATGATCTCCGTCGCCCTGGGCTTCGGCGCGACACTCGGCGCGACCGTCTGGCTCTTCCAGGGCGCGCAGCACAAGCACGGCCTGCTGTTCATGCTGCCGATCATCGTCTATCTCTTCGTCGTCGCCATCGGCACCGACTACAACATCCTCATGGTCGCCCGCCTGCGCGAGGAGGTCCGCCGCGGCGTCCCGGCCCGCGAGGCCGTCCGGACGGCCGTCTCCCGCTCGGCACCGACGATCTCCTCCGCGGCGATCATCCTGGCGGGCACCTTCGGCGTCCTGATGCTGGCCGACAACTCCATGCTCCAGCAGATGGGCTTCGCGGTCGCCTTCGGCATCCTGCTCACGGCCTTCATCATGGCCATGCTGCTGGTCCCGACCGTGACCTCGCTCCTCGGCCACAAGGCGTGGTGGCCCGGCCACCAGGACGCGCCACGCGCGGAGCCGGTCCCGGACCAGCCGCAGGGCATGTCCCCGTACCGGGCGGAGGGCGAGGAGGTACGCAGCTGACGCGTACGCCCCCGCAATGACATCGGCCCTCCGTGAGAGATCACGGAGGGCCGATCCACGCGCTGTTCAGCGCTGACACGAGCCGCCTGTCGGATTCGAACCGACGACCCTCGCTTTACAAGAGCGACGCTCTGGCCAACTGAGCTAAGGCGGCACGACGCACGCGGGCGGCGCCCACGAACGCTGCCCCACTCTACACAGCGCCTCCTCCGGCCAGCCACAGAGTTGCCACCGCCCTGGAGGGCCGGCGGAGGGCCGGCGGAGGCCCGGCCGGAGGCGCGCGAAGGTTTCGCGCGCCCCCCTGCTGACAACCGCCCCGCCCCCGGGTAGCGTCACCGGCAACCCGTCCGATTGGACTGGACCACTCCTTTTACTCGGATCGTCCGGCACGTTCCTGCCGGTGAAGGGATCTCGAAACCATGGCTACGGTCACGTACGACAAAGCGACCCGGATCTACCCGGGGAGCGACAAGCCCGCCGTCGACCAGCTCGACATCGCGATCGAGGACGGCGAGTTCCTCGTCCTCGTCGGGCCCTCCGGCTGCGGCAAGTCCACCTCGCTGCGCATGCTCGCGGGGCTGGAGGACGTCAACGGCGGCGCGATCCGCATCGGGGACCGCGACGTCACCCACCTGCCGCCCAAGGACCGGGACATCGCGATGGTGTTCCAGAACTACGCGCTCTACCCGCACATGACCGTCGCCGACAACATGGGCTTCGCCCTGAAGATCGCGGGCGTCAACAAGGCGGAGATCCGGCAGAAGGTCGAGGACGCGGCCAGGATCCTGGACCTCACGGAATACCTCGGCCGCAAGCCCAAGGCGCTCTCCGGCGGCCAGCGGCAGCGCGTGGCCATGGGCCGCGCGATCGTCCGCGAGCCGCAGGTCTTCCTCATGGACGAGCCGCTGTCCAACCTCGACGCCAAGCTGCGCGTCCAGACCCGCACCCAGATCGCCGGGCTCCAGCGGCGCCTCGGCATCACCACGGTGTACGTGACCCACGATCAGGTCGAGGCCATGACCATGGGCGACCGGGTGGCCGTGCTCAAGGACGGCCTGCTCCAGCAGGTCGACTCGCCGCGCAACATGTACGACCGCCCCGCCAACCTCTTCGTCGCGGGCTTCATCGGCTCCCCCGCCATGAACCTCGTCGAGGTCCCGATCACCGACGGCGGCGTGAAGTTCGGCAACAGCGTCGTGCCCGTCTCCCGCGAGGCGCTCTCCGCCGCCGCGGACCGGGGCGACCGCACGGTGACGGTCGGCGTCCGGCCCGAGCACTTCGACGTGGTCGAGCAGGGCGGCTCCGCCGCACCGTCCCTCGGCAAGGAGGCCCCCGCCGGCCTCGCGGTCACCGTCAACGTCGTCGAGGAACTGGGCGCGGACGGCTACGTCTACGGCACGGCCGAGGTCGGCGACGACCGCAAGGACCTCGTGGTCCGCGTCAACGGCCGCAACGTCCCGGAGAAGGGCGCACTCCTGCGGGTGGTCCCGCGGGCGGGTGAACTCCATGTCTTCTCCACGTCGTCGGGCGAGCGCCTGAGCGACTAGGGGGGCCTGGCCGGAGTGCGGGTCCGCTGCCGGGTGCGGGTTGCTCGCGCCTGCGGCGGGCTTGTTCCCCAGCCCCGCCCCTTCCCGAAACCGGGGAGACCCCGGACCCCAACGCGGCTGCGCCACGTGTCCTCAAACGCCGGACGGGCTGAATGGTGCGGACCATGACCAACGCGCGGTTCGGGGGCCTGGGGCACAGCCCCGGAGACGCCACCCAACCCCGACACCCGTCACCTTTTCGAGCGCGTACGTCAACTCACGTCCCGCGATAAACCTCGAATCCTTCGCTCGACCGGGTGACTAAATGTCGCCATATCATTACCCCTCGCTACCATCTGCGACATGAACCAGGCCGCCCGCCGCATCGGCAGAACCCTCGCCCTCGTCCTCCCTGTCGTGCTCGTGCTCTCCGGGACCCTCGCGGTCACCCGCGTCCCGTGGGCCGCGCCGAGTGCCGACTCGCAGGTGCTGACCGCTTCGTCCGACACCGCCTCCACCCAGGCCAAGGCAGCCCGCGCGCCGTACGAGGTGCTGCGCGACCAGCTGCTGACCGAGCTCCAGGTGAAGAACCCCGGCTCCGCGCTCACCCACCTCCAGGCCGCGACCAACGGCCGTCCCTCCCTCGCCCAGCACTGCGCCGAGCTGGCCCGTGCGCTCGGCCGTGCCGCGGTCGCCAAGTACGGCGCCAAGCAGGCCCAGAAGTTCTCCCGGCCCGTCTGCGACACCTCGTTCGCGTCCGGCGTCGCCCAGGCCCACTGAGCACCGCCCACGGGCCCGGCCGCCGCACCACCCGTACGGCCCGCCGTACGGCCCGCCGTACGGGGGCAGCACCCCGCACGACCGCGCGCACCGCCGCCCGCACCCCCGCCCGGGCCACGGCATATCGTGCGGAGCATGACAGGCACGCACGCGTACCCGCATCCCACCCAAGCCGTCGTCCTGGCCGGAGGCCAAGGGTCACGGCTTCGCCCGTACACCGACGACCGCCCCAAGCCGATGGTCGAGATCCCCGGCACCGGGACCCCGATCATCGGCCATCAGCTGGCCTGGCTCGCCGCCGAGGGAGTCACCGACGCCGTCGTCTCCTGCGGCCATCTGGCGGAGGTCCTCCAGGACTGGCTCGTGTCGGCCGATCTGCCGCTCCGTGTGACCACCGTGGTGGAGAAGGAGCCGCTGGGCCGCGGTGGCGGCCTCAAGTTCGCGGCCGCGTCGCTGCCGCACCCCGATCGCCCCTGGTACGCCACCAACGGCGACATCTGGACCCGCTTCTCGCTCCGCGAGATGGCCGACTTCCACCACGAGCGTGACGCGACCGCCACCCTGGCCCTGGCCCGGCCCCGGATCCCCTGGGGAGCGGTGGAGACCAACGAGTTCGGCCACGTCCTCGACTTCATCGAGTCGCCGCCCTCGCCGTATCTGATCAACGCGGGCGTCTATGTCTTCTCCGCGGACTTCACCGCCCTGCTGCCCGAGCGCGGCGACCACGAGCGCACGACCTTCCCGCGCCTCGCGCGCGAGCGCCGGCTGGCGGGTTACCCGCTGCCGCACGGCGCGTACTGGCGGGCCATCGACACGGCGAAGGACCTGACCGAGGCCGCCAAGGAACTCGCCGGCTGACACGCGGCACGCGAGCGCCCCCGCACCCTTGCCGGGTGCGGGGGCGCGGTGCGCCGTGCTCAGCCGGGGAGGCTCAGCCGAGGAGGCCTCCCAGGGCCCCTCCGCCGCCGGTCGAGCCGCCGGAGGAGGAGTTGCCGGAGGAGCCCGTACCGCCGCCCGTGGAGCCGTTCGCGGCGGACGAGCCGGAGGGGCTGCGCGGCGCCGCGGGAGCGGCGGGCCGCTCGTGCGTCTGCGGCGTGGAGTGCGCGCCCTGGCTGGCGCCCGGGTGCCCGGCGGCGCCCGCCGTGCTCTCCGGGGCCCGCGCGGTGCCGGGGGCGGCGGGCGCGGTGGCGGAGGGCGTGGCGGTCTTCTTGCCCGAGGGGGTCGGCCTCGGGGTGCCGGGGGTGGCCGACCCGCGGCCGCCGTGGGTCGGGGCGCCGGTGCCCGGGGTCTGCGGGAGCGGCGTGCCGGGGAGGTTGTTGACGGGCGGGTCGCTCGGCCCGGGGGTCCGCGCGATCTCCGAGGAGCGCACGGCGCCGCCCAGCGTCGAACCGACGATCAGGGACAGGCCGATGACGACGGTGGCCATGACCGTGCCCCGGCGCAGCACGCGCCGGCGGAGGTCCCACAGCTCGGCGCGGGGGCCGAGGCGCCGCCACGCCTCCCCTGCGAGCCGGCCGTCGATGGAGTAGAACGGCGCTCCGGCGATGACCAGGGGGCTCCACGCGGCGAGGTAGACGATGTCGGGCGCGTTGTAGACGGGCACGGTGCGCCAGGTGACCGTCATGAGGAGGACCGCGGAGAGCAGGACGCCGATGCACGCGGCGAGCCGCTGCCAGAGGCCGAAGATGGTGAGGACGCCGACGACGACCTGGAGGAAGGCGACGGTGAGCCCGGCGCCCACGGGGTGGGCGAGGGCGAGGCCGCGCAGGGGCGCGGCCAGGGCCCAGGGGTGCAGCGCGGTGAGCCAGGTGACCATGGAGCCCCGGCGGCCGCCGTCGAAGTAGACGGGGTCGCAGAGCTTGCCCATGCCCGCGTAGATGGAGATGAGGCCGAGGAAGATCCGCAACGGCAGGAGCACGACGCCGAGGTTCATCCGGCGCCCGGGGTAATAGGCGTGCCGGACGGAGTCGTTGCCGCCGCGGTCGCGTTTGCGCCCGGGGTGGTCGCCGTCCTCGTCGTCGAACTCCTGGTATTGGTACTGGTCTTCGTCGTACGCGCTGTCCGTGGGGCGCACCCCGCGCAGCAGTTGGGTCTGGGGGCCGACCGCGTCGACGAGCTCACCGGGGCCGGTGTGCTCGGTGGAGCCGCGGGGGCCGACGACCGTCGGCGGGGGGCCGTCGACGCGGATCCGGGGCAGCACCTGGGTGGAGCCCGCGTCCTTGCCGGCCGCCGTGCCCACGGGCCCGGCCGCGGAGTCCCTTACGGCTTGCAGGAGTTCGGTGGGCGCCGCGTCGCCGGGTTGCGTCCGGCCGCTCCACACCACCGGGGCGCGACGCCTGGCCGCGCCCTTGACGGTGGGCAGCTGTGCCGTGTCGGCGACCCCGGCGAACTGGCGGGCGACGCGCGGCGGCCGGGCGAGCTGCACGCGGAAACTCAGGTGGTTGACGACGATCTGCGCCGGGTCGGACGGCACTTTCACCGTACTCAGCGCGGGCTGGTCGTCGTACCCGGAAGAGCTTCCCCCCGTGGGTGTGCGGGGTGTTCTGGTGTCCACACTCATCTAACCGAGTGACTTCTGATTAGGACACTGCCTTGACCGGTTCGAACTGTCCGAGGCCCGTCAAGATCATGAGACGCCGAACGCCGGAAGGGCTGGTTTAACCGGCCCTTCCGGCGTTCGATGTCGTTTTATGACCGCGAGCGGTCACAAGGGGTCAGGCGCGGCGGCGCGACGCCTCGTAGAGGACCACACCGGCGGCGACACCGGCGTTGAGGGATTCCGCGCCACCCGGCATCGGGATCCGCACGCGGAAGTCGCAGGTCTCGCCGACGAGGCGGGACAGGCCCTTGCCCTCGCTGCCGACGACGATGACGACGGGGCCGCCCAGCGCCTCCAGCTCGTGCAGCTCGACGTCACCGTCGGCGGCCAGGCCGACGACCACGAGCCCGGCCTTCTGGTACGACTCCAGCAGCCGCGTCATGTTGGTGGCGCGGGCCACCGGCGTACGGGCGGCCGTGCCCGCGGAGGTCTTCCAGGCGCTGGCGGTCATGCCGGCCGCGCGGCGCTCGGGGACGACCACGCCGTGGCCGCCGAAGGCGGAGACGGAGCGGACGACGGCGCCGAGGTTGCGCGGGTCGGTGATGCCGTCGAGGGCGACGATCAGCGGGTCCTCGCCGTCGTCGAACGCGGCGGCGGTGAGGTCGTCGGGGTGGGCGTACTCGTAGGGCGGCACCGACAGGACGAGGCCCTGGTGGTTGAGGCCGTTCGTCATCCGGTCGAGCTCGGGACGGGGGGCCTCCATGAGGTTGAGGCCCTTGTCCGTGGCGAGCTGGAGCGCCTCGCGGACGCGCTCGTCGTTGTCCAGGTACTGCTGGATGTAGAGCGTGTTCGCGGGGACGCCCTCGCGCAGCGCCTCGACGACGGAGTTACGGCCGACGACGAGCTCGTTCGTGCCCTTGGGGCCGCCGCGGCGCGGGGCGGGCCGCTTGGACTCGTGCCGGACCTTGGCGCTGGCGAGACGGTTCTTCTTGTGTCCCTTGCGCTCGGAAGCGGGCGGGGTCGGACCCTTGCCCTCCAGGGCACGGCGCCGCTTGCCGCCGCTGCCGACCGTCGCGCCCTTCTTGTTGGACGTGCGGCGGTTCCTGCGCTGGCTGTTGCCGGCCATGGGTGCACCTGTTTCTTCACTGCTCAGAGCCACCGGGGGCGGCTCTTGTAAACGTACGTACGAAAAGTGTCTCTCAGGACGGGCGGCGTCGCTCGGGTGCCGGGCCCGCTACGACAGGGACCAGCGGGGGCCGGACGGGGTGTCCTCGATGGCGAGGCCCGCCTGCTGGAGCTGGTCGCGGATGGCGTCGGCGGTGGCGTAGTCCTTGCGGCCGCGGGCGGCCTGGCGCTGCTCGAGCACCAGCCTGACCAGCGAGTCCACCACGCCGTGCAGATCGTCACCGCGGCCGGACGCGGCACCGGCCCACTGCGCGTCGAGCGGGTCGAGGCCGAGCACGCCGAGCATGGCGCGGACCTCGGCCAGCCGGGCGACAGCGGACTCCTTGTCGTCAGCGGTCAGCGCGGAGTTGCCCTGGCGCACAGTGGTGTGGACGATCGCGAGGGCCTGGGGGACGCCCAGGTCGTCGTCCATCGCCTCGGCGAAGGCGGGCGGCACCTCGGCGGCGGGCTCGACCGGACCGGCCTTCTCCACGACCCGCTGGATGAAGCCCTCGATCCGCGCGAAAGCGGCCTCCGCCTCGCGCAGCGCCTCCTCGCTGTACTCGATCATCGACCGGTAGTGCGGGGTGCCGAGGTAGTAGCGCAGGACGATCGGGCGCCAGTGCTTGACCATCTCGGAGACGAGCACGGAGTTGCCGAGCGACTTCGACATCTTCTCGCCGCTCATGGTCACCCAGGCGTTGTGCACCCAGTAGGAGGCGAAGTCGTCACCGAAGGCCTTGGCCTGGGCGATCTCGTTCTCGTGGTGCGGGAAGATCAGGTCCAGGCCGCCGCCGTGGATGTCGAACGCCTTGCCCAGGTACTTGTGCGCCATGGCCGAGCACTCCAGGTGCCAGCCCGGCCGGCCGCGGCCCCACGGGGTCTCCCAGGAGGGCTCGCCGGGCTTGGCGGCCTTCCACATCGCGAAGTCGCGGGGGTCGCGCTTGCCGGTCTCGCCCTCACCGGACGGCTGGAGCAGGTTGTCCAGCTCCTGGTTGGAGAGTTCGAGGTAGCCGGGGAAGGAGCGCACGTCGAAGTAGACGTTGCCCTCCGCCTCGTAGGCATGGCCGCGCTCGATCAGGCCGCGCATCATCTCGACCATCTCGGTGACGTGGCCGGTGGCGCGGGGCTCGACGGTGGGCGGCAGGCAGCCGAGCACGTCGTAACCGCTGTTGAAGGCGCGCTCGTTCTCATAGCCGATCGACCACCAAGGGCGGCCCTGCTCGGCGGACTTCTTGATGATCTTGTCGTCGATGTCCGTGACGTTGCGCACGAAGGTCACGTCATAGCCGCGGTGGGCGAACCAGCGGCGCATGATGTCGAAGTTGAGACCGGAGCGGATATGTCCGATGTGCGGAGCGGCCTGCACGGTCGCGCCACAGAGGTAGATCGAGACGCAGCCCGGCGTGAGCGGGGAGAAGTCACGGATCTGCCGGGCGCTGGTGTCGTACAGGCGAATGGTCACGGAACCAGGGTAGTGGGCTCCGGGCAGTGCCCCGGGCAAACGGCGGGTTCGTTCGTCGGACGGAACGTTTTGCCCCTTATTTGCTTATTGCGCCAAAAATATAACTTCGCGTGGTAACTTCCGCGGCACGAAGCCAACTTCTCGGTGACGACTTCTCGGTGGGACGCCGCGGAAACCTGGAGGGGTGTTGCACTCCACTCTGCCGGTACAACAGGAGCACCCCGAACGGCCCGGCCCGCCTGCCGGGCCGCTGGAGACGGCGTGCGGACCGGCGGGCGGCGAGCGGCGCGGGCGGCTGGCCGCGCTGGACGGGCTGCGGCTGTTCGCCGCGCTGATGGTGGTGGCCTACCACTACGTGGCCTTCGGCAGCGGGATCTGGGAGCGGCCGTCCGCGGCGGTCTTCCCGACGGCCTTCCTGCCCGCGTCCTACGGCTGGCTGGGCGTGCAGCTGTTCTTCCTGATCAGTGGCTTCGTGATCTGTATGAGCTGCTGGGGCAAGAGCGTCGGGCAGTTCGCCGTGTCACGCGTCACGCGGCTCTTCCCCGCGTACTGGTTCGGAGTGCTCCTCGTCACCCTCGCCGTCTATTTGTGGCCCGCGGTGGACGAAACCCTCCGTCCGAGGGATGTCGCCGTCAACCTGACGATGCTGCAATCGCCTCTGGGGGTGGACTCGGTCGACGGCGTCTATTGGACGCTCTGGGTCGAGATGCGCTTTTATCTGCTCTTCGCGCTGATCGCCTGGCGGGGACTCACCTATCGGCGGGCCGTCGGTTTCTGCGCGGTCTGGGGATTCGCGGGGGCCGTCGCCACCGCGGTGCACGACCCGGTGCTCGACCAGGTCCTCATGCCGGAGGACTGCTGGTATTTCATCGCCGGTATCGCCTTCTACCTGATGTACCGCTTCCGCCCGAATATGGCGCTCTGGATGATCGTGGGCAGCTGTTTCCTGATCGCCCAGCACGCCCTTCTCGACGCCCAGGCGCGCGCGGAAGGCCACATGGGCCGGCACGTGCCGCACTGGCCGACGACAGCCCTGCTGACCTTGTTCTTCGTCGCGGTCGCGGCGGTGGCGCTCGGCCGGACCCGGCGGCTGGACCGGCGGTGGCTGACCACGGCCGGAGCGCTGACCTACCCGCTCTATCTGATCCACGAACGCGTCGGCTGGCTGGTCATCCGGCACACCGCCGGCCTGGTGCCGCGCTACGTCCTGCTCCCGGCCCTCGTCCTGGGAATGCTCCAGGCCGCGTGGCTGGTGCACCGGTACGTGGAACGTCCGCTGGCCGGGGCGCTCGGGCGCGGTCTGCGCCGGGCGGCGACGGATATCCGGGCGGGGTGACCTGCCTTGTACGGATATCCGTGGACCCTTGTGAAGATCACGACAGGGCGGGGCTTGGAAATACTCGAGAGACAAGAGATAACTGTCACGGCAGCACGGGGGCTTCCTATGCCAGCATGCGTACGAATGGGCCTGCGTAGGATGAGCCGACTTCAGCCAATCGGAGAGGACGACATGCGTTTCGCCAGACGAGGTGAACTCGATGGCGGCCGGGCAGCCGTCCCGCAGTCAGCACCGCGGCTCTATGTCCTGGACGGGCTCCGCATCGTCGCGGCCCTGATGGTCGTGATGTTCCACTACGTCGCCCTGCGCGGCGGCTGGGGCCGCGATACCCGGGAGATCTTCCCCCACCTCCAGATGTTCGCCCGCTACGGGTGGACAGGTGTCGAGATCTTCTTCCTGATCAGCGGGTTCGTCATCTGCATGAGCACCTGGGGGCGCTCCCTGGGCGACTTCGTGGTCTCCCGGGCGTCCCGGATCTATCCGGCCTACTGGGTGGCGATCTTCCTGACCGCGACCGTGGTCACCCTGTGGCCGCAGGTGCGCCAGGTGCAGAACTGGGACGCGGTCCTCACCAACCTGACCATGCTCCAGACGGGCGTCGGGGTCTGGGACGTCGACGGTGTCTACTGGACGCTCTTCATCGAGCTGAAGTTCTACGTGCTCTTCGCGATCGTCGTCGCCACCGGCGTGACGTACCGCAAGTGCGTGCTCTTCTGCGGCATCTGGACGGTGGCCGCGGTCACCTCGTCCAGCGTGGACAGCAAGATCCTCGACATGTGGGCGATGCCGCTCTACGCGCCGTATTTCATCGCGGGCATCGCCTTCTACCTGATGTACCGCTACAAGCCCACGGCGCTGCTCTGGGGCATCGTGGTCATGTCGCTGCTGCTCGCCCTGCACCACGTGCCGCGGCGGGTGGCGGACAACGCCAGCCACACGGTCCCGACCTGGCCGGCCACGCTGATCATCGTCGTGGCCTTCGCGCTGATGGCGCTGATCGCGCTGGGCAAGCTCAACCGCGTGCAGTGGCGCTGGCTGTCGACGGCGGGCGCGCTCACCTATCCGGTGTACCTGATCCACCAGTACATCGGCATGACCGTCATCTACGCCCTGCGCGACCGCATCGCTCCGCACGTGCTCGTACCGAGCCTGGTCGTGGTGATGCTGGGCGCGGCGTGGCTGCTGCACAAGTACGTGGAGCGGCCGCTGGGCAGGAGACTGCGCAAGGGCCTGCTGAAGGGGATGGACGAGATGCGCCGCAATTCGGCGCCGCCCGCCCCCGCCCAGCCGACCGCGCAGACGCGGGAGGGACTGCCGATGCCGAAGCGGGTCAGGCTGTACGAACCCGCCGAGCCGGACCGCGTGGGCGCGGGCAAGTCCGACCGCGCCTGAACCCCCTGATCGCACGCCCCGCCGGGCGGGCGGGCCTTCCCGGCCCGTCCCCGGCGGGGCGTTGTCGGATCAGGGGGCAGAGCAGGGGTCAGAGCGAGCCGACGACCTTGCGCGGGCTCACCCGTACGACCACGCGCTGCGCGTCGTCCGCCGCCGCCGGGTTGAAGTCCGCGTAATCCTTCCCGGTGTATTTCCGGGACAGCGTGTTGATCAGCTCCTGACCGCCCGCGGTGGTCAGCGTGGCCGTTCCCCGTACCTCGGCGTACGTGTAGGGCGCGTTGTGCGGGTTGATCATCACGGTCACCCGCGGGTCCCGCCGCAGGTTCTTCTCCTTGCGGCGGCCGACGGTCGTGGAGATCAGCAGGTCGTCCCCGTCGCGCGTGATCCAGGTGACGGACAGCTGGGGGCTGCCGTCGGGCTGGACGGTCCCCACGGTCGCGAAGACGGGGCTGTCGTCGAGAAGCTTCTTCAGGTCGTCGGAGAGTTCGGCGGACACGGCGCGGATCCTTCCCTCGGGTGACGAATGGGGCTTCGCGCGCAGTGACCGGATGGTCACCGCGCGTCGCCCACCGTATGCCCCCGAGGCCGGGCCGGTCAGATCCTCGGGAAGACCAGCGCCGTGGCGACGGCCGCGAGGCCCTCCGCGCGGCCCGTGAGGCCCAGACCGTCGCTCGTGGTGCCGGAGACCGACACGGGGGCCCCGATCGCCTCGGAGAGGGCCTTCTGGGCCTCCTGGCGCCGCTTGCCGATCTTCGGGCGTACGCCGATCACCTGGACCGAGACATTGCCGATCTCGAAGCCCTCCGCGCGGACGATCCGCGCCGCTTCGGCCAGCAGGGTGACGCCGGACGCGCCGGACCACTCCGGGCGGTCCGTGCCGAAGTGCTCGCCGAGGTCACCGACGCCCGCGGCGGAGAACAGCGCGTCGCACGCGGCGTGCGCGGCGACGTCGCCGTCGGAGTGGCCGGCGAGGCCGTGCGTGGCGTCCTCCCAGAGCAGGCCCGCGCACCACAGCTCGCGGCCCTCCTCGAAGGCGTGCACGTCGGTGCCGATGCCCACGAGCGGAATGATCTGGGCGGAGTGGCTAGTACCGATCATTGGCCCTCCTGCGGGCGAGTACGGCCTCGGCCAGGACGAGGTCCAGCGGCCGGGTCACCTTGAATGCCTCCTCGTGGCCGGGCACCACGACGACCGGCCTGCCGAGGCGCTCCACGAGCCCGGCGTCGTCCGTGGCGCCCTCGCCCTCCGTGGCGATCTGCTCGTGGGCCTCGTCGAGGGTGCGCCGGTCGAAGCCCTGCGGGGTCTGCACGGCCCGCAGCAGCGCCCGCTCGGGCGTCCCGACGACGGGCTCGGGCTCGCCCTCGGCGTCACCCGTGCGGGGCTCGACCCGCTTGACCGTGTCGGCCAGCGGCAGCGCCGGCACGACGGCGGGAGCGCCGTCCCGTACGGCGGAGATCACGGCGTCGACGGTGTCGACGGGCACCAGGGGGCGCGCGGCGTCGTGCACCAGGACGATGTCGATGTCGCCGGGGAGGGCCTTGAGGCCGAGGCGGACGGACTCCTGCCGGGTCTCGCCGCCGGGGACGACCAGGATCTCGGCCGGGCCGTGGCCGGTGAGCGGGTGGTCGTCGAGGAGGTTACGGACCTCGGGGGCGCCGTCCGGCGGGGCGACCACGACGACGAGGCTCACGGCGCGGGAGGCGGCCATCGCCCGTACGGCGTGGACCAGCATCGGGGTGCCGTTCAGCGTGCGCAGGGCCTTGGGGGCACCCGGGCCGAGGCGGACGCCGCGGCCGGCCGCGGGGATCACCGCCGCGGTGCGCGAAGGAGTGACGGCGGGGGCTCGATCAGACATTGCGTTGGCGTTCAGGTTTGCTTCCTCGGCCGAATTGGGTATGGCCTCAGCGTGCCGGGCACGACGCCCCGACCAGCCCCTTCCGTGACACTGGTCGGGTCGGCTGCCCGGGCCCGGCACGCCAAGCACGGCGTGAAAACCCGGCGCCGGAGCAGAGATGCCGCAGCGCCCGGCGGATGACAGACGTCATCGCGCGGGCACCGCGGCACTTCTTTCGTCCGGCACCTGCTGCGTTGCGCGCAGCGCTGCTGTGCTCCACCGACAGCGAGTGGCTCGATGACGAGCCCCGATGGCGAGTGGAGCGCTGCGTCAGGACGCGAGAACCTCGTCGAGCAGGGCCTCGGCCTTGTCCTCGTTCGTGTTCTCCGCGAGGGCGAGCTCGCTGACCAGGATCTGGCGCGCCTTCGCGAGCATGCGCTTCTCACCGGCGGAGAGTCCGCGCTCGCGCTCACGACGCCACAGGTCGCGCACGACCTCGGCGACCTTGATCACGTCACCGGACGCGAGCTTCTCGAGATTTGCCTTGTAGCGACGGGACCAGTTCGTCGGCTCTTCCGCATACGGTGCGCGCAGCACCTCGAAGACCCGGTCCAGCCCATCCTGGCCGACCACATCGCGCACACCGACGAACTCCGCATTGTCCGCCGGCACCCGAACCGTCAGGTCACCCTGGGCGACCTTCAGCACCAAGTAGGTCTTGTCCACGCCTTTGATCTGGCGAGTTTCGATGGCCTCGATCAGCGCGGCCCCGTGATGGGGATAGACCACGGTGTCGCCAACCTTGAACGTCATGTGACAGGTACCCCTTCCGTGGCTATCCAGTCTAACACGGGAACTGCCCGTTCTGAATGGCGTTTCCGCAGGTCAGGGCATATCTCGGGGCTTGACAACAGCAACCGGAACGTGCTGCGGGAGGGTTCCGGAAGCGGGTATTCGCAGGTCGGAGCCGTTCTTCGGGCAAGGCGAAACGGGCACGTTACACGCGTGCGGAGTGGCTCGCGAGCGGCCGAACGTCCCGTTTTGCCGGGGTCCGGTCGGCGGACTTCCGCTAGTCCGTTCGGGGCCGGAGTCTCTTCGGCCGCCCGGATTCCGGAATTGATCACGGGCGTCTTGATCAATTCCGGGACATCTTCCCGGGGTCTCCCGCATTCCTTGCGGATAATCCCGCGCATCACCCGCCACTCGGCTCCGCGGGCGTTCGGGGCGGATATTCGGCCATGCCGCCGACAGGGGCCTAGTTGACCATGGGGGCGGGTCGGGTGCGAGGGCCCGGACGGGGCTCGGTAACCTAAGCGCGCTGACACACCTCTTACTTCGTCCAAGGAGATGCCGCCGCCGTGAGCAGCAGCCTTCGACGCGGCACTCTCGCCGCTTCCGCCCTCGTGCTCTCGATCGCCTCGCTCTCCGCCTGCGCGGCGGGCAACAGCGCGCAGACGCTTGAGGTCAAGCCGGACAACGCCGCCACCTCGGTCGGCGACGTCAAGCTCCAGAACATGAACGTGATCACCCAGCCGGACCTGGACGCCAAGGGCCCGGCCGTGATCACCGGCAAGCTCTTCAACAACGGCCGCAAGGACCAGACGCTGCGCGCGATCTCCCTGGCCGGCAAGAACGCCACCGTGAAGATCACCCCCGCGAGTGGTTCCGGCCAGCTCGTCGTGCCCGCGGGCGGCTCCGTCGTCCTCGGCGGCAAGGGCAACGCCTCCGCGGTCCTGCCGAACGGCCGCGAGTCGCTCAAGGACGGCGAGCAGCAGAAGCTGACCTTCGACTTCAGCGACACCGGCGCGGTGGACATCGGCGCCTTCGTCGTGCCCGCGAAGAGCTACTTCAAGGAGTGGGGCCCCACCGAGGTGCCCTCCTCCGCCCCGTCGCAGTCCTCCTCCCCGGCGCAGTCCGGCAAGCCGGGCAAGCCCGGCGCCGAGGGCTCCACGGGCGCTTCGGGCGCCCCGGAGGGCCAGCAGGGCGCCGAGAAGCCGGGCGCCGGTGAGCCGTCGCAGGGCGGCCGGCAGCACGCCGGTCACTGACCCTGACGGGCTGACCGGCACAGCGACACAGCAGAGACACGGAGGGGCCCGGAAGCATGTGCTTCCGGGCCCCTCCGTGTCTGTGCGTCGGCTCCGGCGCGCGGGCGGCCGTGCGGCCCCCCGTACGCCCGCCCGCTACGGCTCGAACTTGTAGCCCAGGCCGCGGACCGTCACCAGATAGCGCGGCGCGCCCGGGTCGGGCTCGATCTTGGCGCGCAGCCGCTTGACGTGCACGTCGAGGGTCTTGGTGTCGCCGACGTAGTCCGCGCCCCAGACCCGGTCGATGAGCTGCATACGGGTGAGCACCCGGCCCGCGTTGCGCAGCAGCATCTCCAGGAGGTCGAACTCCTTCAGCGGCAGGTCGACCTTGCCGCCCGAGACGGTGACGACGTGCCGGTCGACGTCCATCCGGACGGGGCCCGCCTCCAGGGCCGCGGGGGTGACCTCCTCGGGCTCGCCGCGGCGGCGCAGGACGGCCCTGATGCGGGCCACCAGCTCGCGGGAGGAGAAGGGCTTGGTCACGTAGTCGTCGGCTCCTATTTCCAGGCCGACGACCTTGTCGATCTCGCTGTCCTTGGCGGTCACCATGATGACCGGGACGTTGGAGCGCCCCCGCAGCTGGCGGCAGACCTCCGTGCCGGGCAGGCCGGGGAGCATCAGGTCGAGCAGGACCAGGTCGGCGCCGTTGCGCTCGAACTCGTCCAGCCCGTCGGGCCCGGTGGCGGCGACGGCGACCTCGAACCCTTCCTTGCGGAGCATGTAGGACAAAGCGTCGCTGAAGGATTCCTCGTCCTCGACGACGAGCACACGGGTCACGGGTGGACCTCCGGTCGGGTCTCTGTGGGGGCAACGGGGGTCGTTCCCCGAACACGGGTCACGGAAGCACCTCCGGGGTGGGAAGGTGTTCGCTGATGAGGGTGTCGTCGATGCGGCGGGGGCCGCGGCGGTCCCGGTCGCGGACCGATCCGGCCTCCGGGAGCCGCAGGGTGAAGGTGGAGCCCTGGCCTTCGGCGCTCCAGACCGTGACCTCCCCGCCGTGCGAGGCGGCCACGTGCTTGACGATGGCGAGGCCGAGGCCGGTCCCGCCGGTGGCGCGCGAGCGCGCCGGGTCGACGCGGTAGAAGCGCTCGAAGATCCGCTCGCGGTCCTTCTCCGAGATGCCGATGCCCTGGTCGGTGACGGCGATCTCGATGAGGTCGCCGCCGGGCGCGGCGATGTGGCGGGCGGCGATGCCGACGCGCGTACGGGCGGGGCTGTAGTTGACCGCGTTCTCCACGAGGTTGCCGAGCGCGGCGGCGAGCTGGCCGCGGTTGCCCCAGACGTGCAGGTCTGCGGTGCCCCCGGCGGCCATGGTGATCTGCTTGGTGCCGGCCTGGTGGCGGCAGCGGTCGATGGCCTCGGCGACCAGCTCGTCGACCCGGACGGGCTCGGAGTCCTCCAGCGGGTCGTCGTTCTGCACGCGGGAGAGGTCGATGAGCTCCTGGACGAGGTTGGTGAGCCGGGTGGCCTCGATCTGCATCCGGCCGGCGAAGCGGTTGACGGCCTCGGGGTCCTCGGCGGCGTCCATGACGGCCTCGGACAGCAGGGAGAGCGCGCCGACCGGCGTCTTGAGCTCGTGGCTGACGTTGGCGACGAAGTCCCGGCGCACGGCCTCGATGCGGCGCGCCTCGGTGAGGTCCTCGACCAGCAGCAGCACCAGCCGGGAGCCGAGCGGTGCCACTCTGGCCGAAACCGCGAGGGCGTCGCCGCGGCCCGTGCCGCGCCGCGGCAGGTCGAGCTCGACCTGGCGTATCTCGCCGTCGCGGCGGGTGTCGCGCGCCATCTGGAGCATCGGCTCGACGGCCAGCTTCCCGCCGCGGACCAGCCCCAGGGCGTACGCCGCGGAGCTGGCCTTGACCACGGTGTCGGCCTCGTCGAGGACGACGGCCGAGGAGCGCAGCACCGACAGCACCGTGTCGACGCCGGGAGGGAGCACGGCGTCGGTGTGCAGGGAGCTGCGGGTGGGCCTCGCCTGGTCCCGTTCGCTCCAGCGGAACGCCAGCATGGCGATCACCCCGGTGCACAGACCGGCGATCGCTGCCGCTGCGGCGACGGCCGCGTTCACGTTCATGAGTCAAGGTTATGCGGGGCCCGGGACGCATCCACAGCCAAACGAGTGCCATCTCGAACATACGTTGCTGAGAGTTCACCTTCAGGACAGCACGGATTCACTCCGGAGGCCGCGGGCCGTAGCGTTCCGGCCGGAACGTGGGATCCGCCGGCGGAAGCGGTCCGGGCACGCGACGGGACCGCACAGCTCCGCACGGCGTTCCATCGAGCAGGAGAGAAGGTCAGGGATGCGGGACGCGTACCACGAGGAGCTCGACTCGATCGGCGAGGGCCTCGTCGAGATGGCCCGGCTCGTCGGTTCCGCGATCGGGCGCGCCACCACGGCGATCCTGGACGCGGACCTCAAGCTGGCGGAGTCCGTGATCGCCGCGGACGCCAAGGTGGACGACCTCCAGCGGGACCTGGAGGCGCGGGCGATCGCCCTGCTGGCCCGCCAGCAGCCGGTCGCCACCGACCTGCGGATCGTGGTGACGTCGCTGCGCATGAGCGCCGACCTGGAGCGCTCCGGCGACCTCGCGCAGCACGTGGCCAAGCTGGCCCGGCTGCGCTTCCCGGACACGGCGGTCCCGCGCGACCTGCACGCCACGATCCTGGAGATGGGGCAGCTGGCGCAGCGCCTGATGGCCAAGGCGGGCGAGGTGATCATCACCAAGGACGTCGATCTGGCGCTCCAGCTGGAGCACGACGACGACGCGATGGACCTGCTGCACCGCGCGCTCTTCCAGCATCTGATGGACGACCGCTGGCAGCACGGCATCGAGACGGCCGTCGACGTGACGCTGCTGGGTCGCTATTACGAGCGGTTCGCCGACCACGCGGTCTCGGTCGCCAAGCGGGTGGTCTATCTGGTGACCGGCGAGCACGCCGACGAGCTGGCCCAGGGCGAGGGGCGTACGGGAGCAGTGGACGGCGCGTGATCTCACGGAGTGCGCCGATGCGCCCTCCGTGCGCCCGGACACCCGTACGTGAGGGGCATTGACGGGCGAAGCGGACCGTCCTTGACTGAGAGTCAGGCAGACCACCCTTCGAGGAGGTACCGCAGATGACCCACACCCCTCCGACCCCGGCCTCAGGCTGTCAGTGCGGCCCCGGGTGCTCGTGCGGCTGCCAGTCCGGCGGACCGTGCCAGTGCGGCGGCGGCTGCGGCTAGCCGCACGCGCGCACGTCACTCACGGAAGTGGGCCCCCGGCCGGATGTGTCTCCGGCCGGGGGCCCACTTCCGTTCTGTGTTTCCGTGCTTCCGTGCCGTGCCCGGCTCCCGCGTCACGTGTCCGGCGGGGGCACGGGAGCGGGGGGCGGTGGCACCGGAGCGGGGGGCGGTGGCGGGGGCTTCGGCTCCGTGCTGCCGGTGAGATAGGCGTAGACGACGATGTTCGCCAGGTAGGTGTGCTTGTTGCGGTCGTAGTCACCGCCGCACGTGAGCAGCCGGAGCTCGGGGCGGTCCGGGTCGTCCTTGTAGCGCGGGCCGTAGACCTTCTCGTCGTCCCAGTGGTCGTTGGGGACGACGGAGACGTCCTCGACGGTGAACTCGGCCGTGGAGCCGTCCGAGCGGGAGACGTCGATCTTCGTGCCGGGCTTGGTGTTGCTCAGTTCGTAGAAGACGGCCGGGGCCTGTTTGGTGTCCACGTGGCCGACGAGGACGGCGACGCCCGGGGTGCCGGGCTGCGGGCCGTCCTGGTACCAGGCCACGGTGTTGGCCCGTTGGTAGGGGGGCGCTTCGACGCCGCCCTGCGCGTCGAGGCCGTGGGCCTCGATGGGGGCTTTGATCCCCAGGGGCTTGACGACCAGTCCTTGGGGGCCCGCCCCCGGCAACGGTTCGTGTACCGGGGGCAGGCCGCGCGCGGGAGGGTGGCTCTTGGCGGTGGCTCCACCGGTCTTACGGGCCTTGACGATCGCGGGCTCGTCGGCGTCGCCACCACCTACCAGGCACAGGGCGAGCGCTACGGCCGCCCAGGCCACCCCTGTCAGCAGGCGCCTGGTGTGGCCGCCTGTGCGCGGTTCTGACATGTCACCTGTTTCTTCCCGTCACATCACTGCTTGGCCGAGGCGGCCCGGCGGCGGTACCAGAACATGCCACCGGCTATGCCGGCAGTGGCTCCCGCGGCGAGGATGAGGACGGGGGTGTCGCTGGACGACTCCGTGGAGGAGGCCATCAGTGCGGTGGCTCCACCACCCGCGTGGGCGTGCCCGTGCGGACGGTGCTCGTCGTGGCGACCCTCGTGGTCGTGACGGCCGTCGTGCCGGCCGTCGTGGTCACCACGTCCGTCGTGGTCACCACGCCCGTCGTGCCGGCCGTCGTGGTCGTCACGGCCGTCGTGGCGCCCGTCGTGGTCGTGACGCCCGTCGTGCCGGCCGTCGTGGTCGTCGCGCCCGTCGTGGCGGCCGTCGTGGTCGCCACGTCCGTCGTGCCGGCCGTCGTGGTCGCCGCGCCCGTCGTGCCGGCCGTCGTGGTCGTGACGCCCGTCGCCGTCGTCGTCGCAGTCGTCGTCGTCACGGCCGTCGTGCCGGCCGTCGTGGTCATGACGCCCGTCGTGGCGGCCGTCGTGGTCCCAGCGACCGTCGCATTCGTCGCAGTCGTCCCTGTCGTGGCCGTGGCCGGTGGCGGGGACCGCGGTCTTCTCGACCGGGGTCGCCAGGTTGCCGAGGTGGCCGAAGGCGTAGGCGGGAGCTGCGGGCACCGCGCAGGCCGCGACGACCGCGGCGCCGCACAGAGCGGTACGGATTGAATCCATGGTGTTACCTCCTTGACAAGAGGCTCACCCCGCTACTCACGCGCCGCATCCGCACCGTGCTTCTCTTGCTCCATTCGGTGACCAACTCGCTCTCCGTCACCGCGCGGGACCCCGCGAAAAGGCCCCCTTCCCACGGCGGAACCGCAGGCAGGGGGCCTTTTCCGGACGCGCTCAGGGCGCGGCGCGTCCGTGGTCGGAACGGGTTACTTCTTCTTGCCCTGGTTCTTCACGGCCTCGATGGCGGCCTTGGCGGCCTCCGGGTCGAGGTAGGTGCCGCCCTTCTTGACCGGGCGGAAGTCGGCGTCGAGCTCGTAGGAGAGCGGGATGCCGGTGGGGATGTTCAGGCCCGCGATGTCGGCGTCGGAGATGCCGTCGAGGTGCTTGACCAGGGCGCGCAGGGAGTTGCCGTGCGCGGCGACCAGGACGGTGCGGCCGGCCAGCAGGTCCGGGACGATGCCGTCGTACCAGTACGGCAGCATGCGCGTGACGACGTCCTTGAGGCACTCGGTGCGCGGGCGCAGCTCGCTCGGGATCGAGGCGTAGCGCGGGTCGTCGCTCTGCGAGAACTCGGTGCCGTCCTCAAGCGCGGGCGGCGGGGTGTCGTAGGAGCGGCGCCAGAGCATGAACTGCTCCTCGCCGAACTCGGCCAGGGTCTGGGCCTTGTCCTTGCCCTGGAGGGCGCCGTAGTGGCGCTCGTTCAGCCGCCAGGAGCGGTGAACGGGGATCCAGTGGCGGTCCGCGGACTCCAGCGCGAGCTGCGCGGTGCGGATGGCGCGCTTCTGGAGGGAGGTGTGGACCACGTCGGGGAGCAGACCGGCGTCCTTGAGCAGCTCGCCGCCGCGGACAGCCTCCTTCTCGCCCTTCTCGTTCAGGTTGACGTCCACCCAGCCGGTGAACAGGTTCTTCGCGTTCCACTCGCTCTCGCCGTGGCGGAGGAGGATCAGCTTGTACGGTGCGTCGGCCATGCCCATGAGCGTAATCGACGGCAGGGGTGGTGCCGCCCGCCCCTGCCGTGGTACGGACGATTGACCGCTGCCGTCAATTCGGTGGCGCCCGGTGATCCGGTCTCTGTAAGTTGCGGGCTTCACAGGAGACGCTTACACATCGGGGGTTCGGGGATGTCGGTAGCGAGCGTGGGGCGCGCCGCCAGGGAGAGCGTGTCGGGGTTGCCCCGGGAGTTCTGGTGGCTGTGGACCTCCACCCTGGTCAATCGCCTGGGGGCGTTCGTCTCCGTCTTCCTGGCCCTCTATCTCACCGTCGACCAGGGCTATTCCGCCTCGTACGCGGGGCTGGTGGCCGCCCTGCACGGTCTCGGCAGCGTCGTGTCCTCGATCGGCGGGGGCGTGATGGCCGACCGGCTGGGCCGCAGACCCACGCTGCTGATCGCCCAGACCTCGACCGCGGTGTCGGTGGCCGTGCTCGGGTTCGTGCAGAGTCCGGTGGCCATCGCCGCGGTCGCCTTCGTGGTGGGCATGGCCTCCAACGCCTCGCGGCCCGCAGTGCAGGCGATGATGGCGGACATCGTGGCGCCCGAGGACCGCGTGCGGGCCTTCGCCCTCAACTACTGGGCCATCAACCTCGGCTTCGCGATCTCGTCGGCCGCGGCCGGGTTCATCGCGCAGTACAGCTACCTCGTCGGCTTCCTCGGCGAGGCGCTCATGACGCTGGTGTGCGCGGTCCTCGTCTTCATCAAGCTGCCGGAGTCCCGCCCGGCCGCCGCCGAGGCGGCCACCGGTGCGGAGGGGCCCGCGGTCAGCATGGGCACGGTGCTGCGCGACGGGCGCTACATGAGCGTGGTCGGGCTGTCCTTCCTGCTCGCGCTGATCTTCCTCCAGTCCTCGGTGGCGCTGCCCGTGGCCATGGCCAAGGACGGTTTCTCCACCAGTGACTACGGCATGGCGATCGCGGTCAACGGCGTCCTGATCGTGGCTCTCCAGATCCCCGTGACCCGCTTCATCGAGCACCGCGACCCGGGCCGGCTGCTGGTGATCTCCGCCCTGCTCGGGGGGTACGGGTTCGGGCTCACCGCCTTCGCCGGCGGGTCGCTCGCCGCCTATGTGCTGACCGTCTGCGTCTGGACGCTGGCGGAGATCGTCAACTCCCCCACGCAGATGGGCCTCGTCGTGCGCCTCTCCCCGGTCCACGGGCGCGGCCGCTACCAGGGCGTCTATTCGCTGTCCTGGTCCGGCGCCGCGCTGGTCGCCCCGCTGGCGGGCGGCGCGGTGCTCGACCACTACGGGGCGGACGCGCTGTGGGCGGGCTGCGCGGTGGTGGGCACGGTCGCGGGCGCGGGTTACTGGGCGCTGACGCGCACGCTCTCCCGGGGCTCCGCGCCCCGCCCGGACCGCCGGGTGGAGAGCGCGCCCGAGCCCGAGGGAGCGAGCATGTCGGGCGCGTGAGGGCGCGGGGCCGAGCCCCGGGAGAGCGTGCGCGTCAGCCCCGCTCCTCCCGGCTCAGCCCCGCTCCTCCTGGGTCAGGCGTGCGAACGCCTCCAGGTTGCGCGTCGACTCGCCGCGCGACGTGCGCCACGCGTACTCCTTGCGGATCGCGCTCGCGAAGCCCATCTCCAGCAGGGTGTTGAAGCTGCCGTCCGCGTTCTCCAGCACCGTGCCGAGGATGCGGTCGATCTCGTCCGGGGTGACCGCGGCGAGCGGCAGGCGACCGACCAGATAGATGTCCCCGAGCCGGTCCGTCGCGTAAGCCACGCCGTACAGCCGCGTGTTGCGCTCCAGCAGCCAGCGGTGCACCGCCTCGTGGTTCTCGTCGGGGCGGCGCACGACGAAGGCGTTGACCGACAGCGAGTGCTTGCCGACGACCAGGGACACGGTCGTCGACAGCTTGCGGGTGCCGGGGAGTTTGACCACATACGTACCGTCGGCGGGGCTCTCCCATTCGAGGCCCGCCTCGTGGAACGTCTGCTCGATGACGGATTTCGCGTCAGACATGCGACGAGCGTAGGCGACGCCGCCGGTCCTGGACCGCGGCGGAGTACACGTCCGCCGTGGCGGCGGCCGCCGTGTCCCAGCCGAAGGACCGCGCGTGCCGGGCCGCGGCCGCGCCCATCGCGTCCGCGAGCGAGGGCTGGTCGGCGAAGCGGCGCAGCGCCCGCGCGTAGTCGGCGGGGTCGTGGCCGTCGACGAGGAAGCCGCTGACGCCGTCCCGCACGGCCACCGGCAGCCCGCCCACGGCCGCCGCGACGACCGGCGTGCCGCACGCCTGCGCCTCCGCGGCCACCAGGCCGAAGGACTCGCTGTACGACGGCATGACCAGCACGGACGCCGCGCGGTACCAGTCCGCGAGCTGCTCCTGGCCGACCGGCGGCCGGAACCGTACGACATCGGTGATGCCCAGCCGGGCGGCCAGCTTGTGCAGCTCCTCCGGCTTGGCCAGGCCGCTGCCGCTGGGGCCGCCCACCACCGGGACGACCATCCGCCCGCGCAGGCCCGGGTCCTGGTCGAGGAGCTCGGCCACCGCGCGCAGCAGGATGTCCGGCGCCTTCAGCGGCTGGATGCGCCCCGCGAAGAGCGGGATCAGGGCATCGGCAGGCAGCCCGAGCCGCTCGCGCGCCGCCGCGCGGCCGCCGCTCGGGGTGAAGCGGTCGAGGTTCACACCGGGGTGGACGACGGCGACCTTGCCGGGCTCGGCGTCGTAGTGCCGTACGAGCTCCTCGGCCTCGCCCTCCGTATTGGCGATCAGCCGGTCCGCCGCCCGGACGATCTGCGTCTCGCCGATCACGCGCGCGGCGGGCTCGGGGGTGTCGCCGGCGGCGAGCGCGGCGTTCTTGACCTTCGCCATGGTGTGCATGGCGTGCACCAGCGGCACGCCCCAGCGCTCCGCCGCGAGCCAGCCGACGTGCCCGGACAGCCAGTAGTGCGAGTGCACCAGGTCGTAGTGGCCCGGCCGGTGGCCCGCCCACGCCTGCATCACGCCGTGCGTGAAGGCGCACAGCTGCGCGGGCAGCTCCTCCTTGGCCAGCCCCTCGTACGGGCCCGCGTCGATGTGCCGCACCAGGACGCCCGGGGCCAGCTCCACGGCGGGCGGGAGGGTCCCGGTGGTGGCCCGGGTGAAGATCTCGACCTCGATGTCGAGCGTGGCCAGGCGCTTGGCGAGCTCGACGATGTAGACGTTCATGCCGCCCGCGTCGCCCGTGCCGGGCTGGTGCAGCGGCGACGTGTGGACGCTCAGCATCGCTATGCGGCGGGGGCGCCGAGGGGTGCCGATGCGACGCAGGGGGCTCTGGGCGAAGGTGCCGAGCGCGCGGCCACGGCGTGCGCCGAGCCTGGATGCGTACTGGCTCACCGGGTGAGTCCTCCGTCCGCTTCTTGGGGGCATGCAGCGCGTTACACGGGGGCAACGTCGCGGAGGTCGCCTCCCATTTCCCCTTTACCAAAGTGTGACCCGGGGACGGAGGGCTGACCTACAGTTGAGCGCATGGCCAGCCGTACCGCCCCCGCCCGCCGCCCCATAGGGACGGCCACCCGGGGGACCACCAACCCCAACCGGCTGCGCCGCATGGACCGCTGGATCGCCCACACCCACGGCCCCGCCCTGCGCCGGAGCGGTGACCCCGTCGCCGTCGACCTCGGCTACGGAGCGGCCCCCTGGACCGCCGTCGAGCTGCTCACCCGGCTGCGCACCGTGTGCCCGGGGGCGGAGGTCGTCGGCGTGGAGATAGAGCCCGAGCGGGTCGCCGCCGCGAAGCCGTACGAACGCGACGGCCTGACCTTCGCCCACGGCGGCTTCGAGGTCCCCCTCGGCGGCGGCCCGGACCGCGCGCCCGCGCTGATCCGGGCGGCGAACGTGCTGCGGCAGTACGACGAGGACGAGGTCGCCGCCGTCTGGTCCCGCCTCTGCGCGCGCCTCGCGCCGGGCGGCCTGCTCGTGGAAGGCACCTGCGACGAGATCGGCCGCCGGCACGTCTGGGTCGCCCTCGGCCCGGAGGGCCCCCGCACGGTCACCTTCGCGGCCCGCCTCGGCTCCCTGGACACCCCCTCCGACCTGGCAGAACGCCTGCCGAAGGCCCTCATCCACCGCAATGTCCCCGGCGAGCCGGTGCACGCGTTCCTCCGGGACTTCGACCGGGCGTGGGCGGCGGCCGCGCCGTATTCCGCGCTCAGTGCGCGGCAGCGGTGGATCCGTACGGCGGGGTCTTTGGCGGACTCGTGGCCGTTGACGGACGACGCGCGGCGGTGGCGGCAGGGCGAGCTCACGGTGCGCTGGGAGGCGCTTGCGCCGCGCGGCTAGCGGTTGGTTTTCCCCCAGCCCCGCCCCTTCCCGAACTGGGGGCAAGCCCCCAGACCCCCGATTTCAGCCCGTCCGGCGGTTGAGGACGCGCCCGGAGGGCGCTGGGGTCCGGGGTCTCCCCGGTTTCGCTTCGACCTCGACGCCGAAGGACTGATCGAGGCGTTCATCGACAAGGCCCGCATGATCTTCCCCGACAGCAGGCTGCTGCGGGTCTACTGG